>NZ_JBFODS010000009.1:0-48178 GCF_040908445.1 Aeromonas sp. R10-2
GGTTCAATCGCAATTCCAGTCACTGTTTGACGCCCAGAAAGAGAAGATTGTCGTCGAGCACAAAGAGAGTGGACATGGCCGCCAGGAAGAGCGTTATGTATTTCAATTAAAAGCCAAATTACCGCCAGAGTTGACGGAGAAATGGCCGACAATCCGCAGCATCATTGCCGTTGAGCGTCACCGCAGCGCCAACGGAAAAGGAACGGTAGATACCTCTTACTATGTCAGCTCGTTATCCCCCAAGCACAAGCTGCTAGGGCACTATATACGGCAGCACTGGCGGATAGAGAACAGCCAGCATTACATTCTTGATGTGGTGTTCAACGAGGATGCTTCCAGGATAGCGATGGAGGATGCGGTCGAGAATATGGCGCTATTCCGGCGGTTCGTATTGAATATCGTAAAACAGAGCAATTGTGGTGCTCGAAGTCAGAGAAACAAGCTAAAAAGAGCCGGCTGGAATGACGACTATCGGGCTCAGTTATTCTTTGGTTAAAATATCAACAAAGTGTGCTCCCGCCCTGATAATGAGCCGACCCAGCCCATCATTCAGCTCAATGTTTGAGCCGAATATAACACATGCAGCAGAACAGCAGAGCTGGTAGAGCTGGTAGAGCTGGTGATGAGGATGGAGATCCAGGCTGAAAATCTCAGACCGGAGCTAATGAAAAACTGGATTTATTGCTGCTGTGTGGCGCTACAGCAACCAGTAGATAGACAAGGCGGGAGCTCGTTTTCGTTTCGAATGCTTTTTGGGAGCTTGCAGCTTGCGCTGCATGAAGCCACGCACACGCAGATGCCCTTAGGTCTGCTCACTCATATGCCTGATGGTACTCGCTATGCCATCACTGTGAATAATTATAGGGAAATTTAGTTTTATCTGGGTGAAGAGATAATTATTTGGCAAATATATCTATGGCAGCAGATCGCGAATGTCACACCCCATAACCCTGGCAAGACGATAAGCCTTTTCCAGGGTGACATTGACCTCACCACGCTCAATTCGTCCTACGTAGCTTCTATCAATTTCGGCCGCATATGCGAGTGCATCTTGCGATACGCCCAATTGAAGCCGTCTATCACGTACAGCATCACCAAATTTTTTTGCTAGCTCTTGCATGTCTCGCCTCTCGCTGGCGAGCACTATCTCTGGTTGTCTGGCTAACGACCACGGATTATAATCCGCAAACGAGTTTAGATTTCCACTAAGTGTTTTCGTTCGAGGCCCAGGATTACTTATGAGCTCCCAGACCGTGTGGTTACCAACCGCGCTCTACACCGCACTCATTCGATGGCAGATGGATGACTTCACTGCGATAGGATTTGTAAATGCCATTTTTGGTGACAAAGCAGAATCGCAGATAGGTCAGCGGCGTTATCGTTATACCTTCATTTATCGGCATCTGATCAAGCTCGTAAATCAGGGACTTCTAAAAAGGAAGCATGTTGATGATGGGAAGCGCTGTTCTCATTTCATCAGGACTCCCAAGTTCGATGAAGTGCATTTCAAAGAGGAATTTATTGGGCCTTGTGCGCTTGTAACGGAATCGGGTAAGGAGCGTAAGTCGGAAACGTATGAATCCGTCCTGGAAGGGCTGATCGCAAGAGCACAGCACTACCGTAAGGGGTTGCAGGAATGTGATTCAATGCTCGCTGAGTACCAGGAGTTAAGAGCGGACTTCTCCATATTGGATCCAGCGATTGAAATGGCCATCAACAATACCGTTGCAGAGAAACGCGATTTGCGGGGCAGGCTGGAGGCCGTGGAGAGGCTTTTGAGGGGGTTGATTGCGTTTAGAAGTGCCTCTTGATGTAACCGTTCAGCGTCAGGGGATTGATGCACACAGTTCGGAGTGAATGGGGTAATCCGTTTTCTCGATGCGGGCTCGGATAATGGTATGCAGTCACTCTTGGGGTCAATGTCCCAAGCGTTTGGTCGTCTCAACCAACGAAAGTAAGCGTTGACGAAACAGCTCCCCACTCAGGGCGATAACAGCCACGTTGCGCAGTACATGGGCCCAGCAAAGCAGGCGCAGACTCGTGCAGATAAACCGGTAGCCAGCATACAGGCCCGCCACCAATACACCAGCCAACTCCTATTCCAGCAGGCGTTCGGGAGGATCTACTTGGCCCACAGGTTCCAGTGACTCAGGTCGAGCAAACGCCTGTCGTGGAAGTCAGGAATGAAGGGATAAGGGAGTTGGAGGCCAGGGCGCGTTCTTATCGATTTGAGCTCCAAGAATACCAGTCTACATTCGCCGAATATTGCGAGCTACGAACAGATTTACCCGCGCTAGAGAAGACTATTGAGAATGTGCTTAGGCACACCTGTAAGGAGTTTCGGAGTTTACGAGGACGGTTGGCAGCCGTAGAGGAGGTAATGAGGGCGTTGGGGAGTTCCGCGTCAGTCCGCTAATGTCATCCCTTCTATATAAGTCGATTTCAACAACATGACCCCAGATGTCCAGCATTTGCAGGTCATATAGTTTCCAGGTCGCGCAGTATAGGTGCGTGACTTCTATCCTTCCTTCTCTTGGGAGCTGTGCCAGCTGATTTTGCACAATGACCCCCTCTTAAAAGGGGATCATAGCCCCCGAAGTGTGCAGTTTTTGTTTTGCACAAGAGGTTTTGTGGTGCTAGGTTCAGTGTTAGTGGTGTTTTGTGCAGTTTTTGTGTTGCATAAATTTTTTCGGCCTGCCGTTCAACATCGCCAGCTACGCCCTGCTGACCCACATGATGGCCCAGCAGTGCAATCTGGAAGTGGGTGACTTCGTCTGGACCGGCGGTGATGTGCACCTCTACTCCAATCACATGGAGCAGACTGCGCTGCAGCTATCCCGCGAGCCGCGCTCGCTGCCGACCCTGGTGATCAAGCGCAAACCTGACTCCATCTTCGATTACAAGTTCGAGGATTTCGAGATCGAGGGTTATGACCCCCATCCCGGCATCAAGGCGCCCGTCGCCATCTGATAGCAAGGCGCCTCAGGGCGCCTTTTTTATGCAGTTAAATAATTGAAAATTCATTTTATTGATTAATAAGACGGTAGCCAGAGACGAGGAAAAACCTGCTTATAGCAGGTATGTTCTATTTTGCCTTCGGTTTTTTCGTTGTATTGAGCAGCAAGAAACGATTTTCCATTGGTTGTTGCAGGAGATAGACTCAAACCAAAGCAATACGGTGGAAAATTTAACCATGAGTGACGTAATCAAAAAGTTCCTGAAGCTGGAGGCCGCCTCCGGAATTATTCTGATCATGGCTGCCATGCTGGCAATGATTTTAGCCAATACCGCGCTGGCTGGCGGGTATCAGGCGTTTCTCGACACGCCGGTGCAGGTGCGCATTGCGGCCCTCGACATCAACAAGCCGCTGCTGCTCTGGATCAACGATGGCTTTATGGCGATCTTCTTCCTGCTGGTTGGCCTGGAAGTGAAACGAGAGATGCTGGAAGGGGCGCTCTCGACCCGGGTTCAGGCGACCTTCCCGGCTATTGCGGCGGTGGGCGGCATGCTGGCTCCGGCCTTGATCTACGCCTTTTTCAACTATTCGGATGAAGTGGCGCGCGCTGGCTGGGCGATCCCGGCTGCGACCGATATCGCCTTTGCCCTCGGGGTGATGGCGCTGCTCGGCAAGCGGGTGCCGGTGAGCCTGAAAGTATTCCTGCTGGCGCTGGCCATCATGGATGACCTGGGTGTCATCATCATCATCGCGCTTTTCTATACCCAGCAGCTGTCGCTGGAGGCGCTGGCCATCGGTATTCTGGCAACCCTCACTCTGCTTTGGATGAATCGCCGTGGTGAGGACAGGATCAGCCTTTACATGCTGGTTGGTCTGGTGCTCTGGGTTGCGGTGCTGAAGTCTGGCGTCCATGCGACCCTGGCAGGCGTGGTAGTGGGCTTTATGGTTCCGCTTAACGGCAAGCGTTACGCCTCGCCGCTCAAGTATCTGGAGCATCAGCTGCACCCCTGGAGTGCCTATCTGATCCTGCCGCTGTTTGCCTTTGCCAACGCAGGGGTATCGCTGGAGGGGATTGGTCTCTCCTCCCTGCTGAGTCCGGTGCCTATGGGGATCATGCTGGGGCTGTTTATTGGCAAGCCGCTCGGGGTGTTCACCATCAGCTGGCTGTCGGTCAAGCTGGGCATCGCCCAGTTGCCGCCCGGGGTCAACTTCAAGCAGATTTTTGCGGTCAGCATCCTCTGTGGCATCGGGTTCACCATGTCGATGTTTATCGCGTCGCTCGCCTTCGAGCACGGTGGGCTGGATTACGGCAGCTACTCTCGCCTCGGGATCCTGGTGGGCTCCACCATGGCGGCGGTAGTCGGCTATCTGGCCTTGCGCATGGCCCTTCCCAAGGGTGAAGGGGAACAGAGTACGGAGGGACTATGAAGCTGCATACAGGGTTGTTGATGCTGTTGTTGAGCCCCGCGGCCTGGGCCGGCGGGCTGGAGGATTGCAAGCAGGACGCCACTTCGGCGAACTGCTCTGCCTATCTGAACGGGGTGGTAGACAGCGCCCTGCTGCTGGGGGACAAGCAGGCCAAGGCGCGCTTTGGCGAGACCTTCTCCGAGCGGGCGCTAAGCAGCCGGGCTGGCGAGATGGTAAAGCGTTCCAACAAGCGTTATTGTGCTGACCGGATGCCTGACAAGGCGCGCCTCAAGGCCAGTCTGATGGAGCAGTTTGGCGCGAACAAGGTTGACTCGGTTAGCGACATGTATGACATTCTGGCGGTTGAACTCAGCTGCTACCGGAGTCCGCGTCAAGCGGGAACCCCATCGGATGTCACACCTTAACTACAACCATCTCTACTATTTCTGGATGACTCAGAAGAAGGGCTCCGTTACCCAGGCAGCGGAAGCCCTTTTTTTGACCCCGCAAACCGTCACCGGTCAGATCAAGCTGCTGGAGCAGCGCCTCGGGGGCAAGCTGCTCAAACGCAAGGGGCGCTCTCTTGAGGCGACCGAGCTGGGCCAGCTGGTGTTTCGCTATGCCGACAAGATGTTCAGCCTCTCCTACGAGATGCTCGATATCGTCAACTACCGCAAGGAGAGCCAGATCCTGTTCGACGTTGGCATCGCAGATGCCCTCTCCAAGCGCCTTGCCAGCCGCGTGCTGCTCTCTGTCATCCCCAATGATGGTTCCATCCATCTGCGCTGTTTCGAATCGACCCACGAACTGCTGCTGGAGCAGCTGAGCGAGCACAAGCTCGATATGATCCTCTCCGACTGTCCAGTGGACTCCAGCCAGCATGCGGGGCTACTTTCCAAGCGGTTGGGCGGCTGTGGTGTCAGCTTCTTCTGCAAGGCGCCGCTGCCCGAAAAGCCCTTTCCTGCCTGTCTGGAAGAGCGCAAGCTGCTGATCCCCGGTCGCCGTACCGCCATGGGGCGTCAGCTGACCCAGTGGTTCGAGCAGCAGGGGGTCTCCCCCAGCATTCTTGGCGAGTTCGATGATGCCGCCTTGATGAAGGCGTTTGGCTTCTTCAATCAGGGCATCTTCATGGCCCCCACCATCTATCGGGAGGAGATCCTTGAGGGGGAGGGGGTGATGCTGATCGGGGAAACTCAGGATCTGATGGAGGAGTATTACGTCATCTTCGCCGAGCGAATGATCCAGCATCCGGCGGTGAAGCGGGTCTGCGAGAGCGATTTTACCTTTCTCTTTTCCGGCCAGGAGAACTTCTCCGCCATCCAGCCGGCCACCCTGTCGTTTTAAAACGACCCGTCACCACGTATCATCGGCGATGAGTGGTAGAGGAGAGATGTGATGCAACTTGAAGAGATGGAAGCCAATGCGAGTAAAGCTGTGGCCTTGCTCAAGGCGCTGGCAAACGAGCGGCGGCTGTTTATTCTGTGCCAGTTGCTGGAGCGCGAACTGTCGGTAGGGGAGCTCAACGAGCGATTGGGATTGAGTCAGTCGGCCTTGTCACAGCACCTTGCGCTGCTGCGGCGGGATGAGCTGGTGACGACGCGTAAAGAGGCCCAGACGGTCTACTATTCACTGCGCAGCCATGAGGTGCGTGAAATGATCAGTTTGCTGCATCGACTTTATTGCAGCGCAGATAAATAAAAAACCGGCACTAAGGCCGGTTTTTTCAGCTTTGATCAGCAGAAGCTGATTAAGCCATAGCTTTGATCTGGGCAGACAGGCGGCTCTTGTGACGAGCAGCTTTGTTCTTGTGGATCAGGCCTTTGGTCGCCATACGATCCATGATCGGCTGAGCAACAGCGAAAGCGGCAGTCGCAGCAGCTTTGTCGCCAGAGGCGATAGCAGCAATGACTTTCTTCAGGTAGGTACGGGTCATGGAACGACGGCTGGCGTTGTGCTGACGGCGTTTTTCTGACTGAAGAGCGCGCTTCTTAGCAGATTTGATGTTAGCCAAGGTAAAACTCCTAAAACTGTCTTAGCGAGTGTATTGAAAAGGCCCGGAAATATGCCCTTCCAACCACATATTGTCAAATGATTTGTGCAAATAAACACCGCCTCCCGGTGGTGTGTCAGTAGGGAGACGGTTAAACTGTCGGCCGATTCTAGCAGCATTCTTTTCATTCTGACAGTTCCAGAGGCCTCGTCTTGAGTAAGAAATTGATCAAATCCGGCATGATAGTGTCCGGAATGACGCTGGCATCCCGCGTAATGGGCTTGGTTCGCGATGTGGTCATCGCAAATCTGCTTGGTGCCGGGGTGGCCGCCGACGTCTTCTTTTTTGCCAATCGCATTCCCAACTTTCTGCGTCGTCTGTTCGCCGAAGGTGCCTTCAACCAGGCCTTTGTTCCCGTGATGACGGAGTACAAGAAAAATGGCGACGAGGGGGAAGTGCGTGAATTGCTGGCGGCGGTAGCGGGCACGCTGGGGGGGATAGTGACTGTGGTCACCCTGCTCGGGGTGCTGGGGTCGGGTGTGCTGACCGCGCTGTTTGGCTGGGGCTGGTTCTGGGACTGGCTGCACGGCGGCCCTGCGGCCGAGAAGTTCGAGCTCGCCAGTCTGATGCTCAAAATCACCTTCCCCTACCTCTGGTTTATCACTTTTACCGCGATGGCGGGGGCCATCCTCAACACCTTCGGCCGCTTTGCCGTCTCGTCGTTTACGCCGGTGTTTCTCAACATCACCATGATTGCGGCGGCCTGGTGGATTGCGCCACTGATGGACAAACCTGAGATCTCGCTGGCAATTGGTGTCTTTTTGGGCGGTTTGGTGCAGTTTTTGTTCCAGTACCCCTTTTTGCGCCAAATCAACATGCTGGTATGGCCCAAGTGGGGATGGAATCACCCTGGGGTGGTGAAGATCCGCACCCTGATGATCCCCGCCCTGTTCGGGGTCTCGGTCAGCCAGATCAACCTGCTGGTCAACACCATGCTGGCTTCCTTCCTGGCGACTGGTGCCATCAGCTATCTCTACTACTCGGATCGCCTGCTGGAGTTCCCCCTCGGGCTGTTTGCGGTGGCCATCAGTACCGTGATCCTGCCAGCGCTGGCCAAGAAGCATGTGGATGCCGATCCGGCGGACTTCTCCCGCACCATGGATTGGGGGGTGCGGATGGTGATGCTGCTCGGCCTGCCCGCCATGATAGGCATTGCGGTGATGCGCGAGCCCATTTTGCGAGTACTGTTCATGCGCGGCGAGTTCGGCCTGCATGAAGTGAGTATGTCGAGCGCCAGCTTGCTGGCCTCCACCACCGGGCTGCTCTCCCTGATGCTGATCAAGGTGCTGGCGCCCGGTTATTACGCCCGTCAGGACACCAAAACGCCGGTGCGGATCGGGGTGATGTCGATGATTGCCAACATGGTCTGCAACCTCATCTTCATCTATCCGCTCGGTTACGTGGGGCTGGCGCTCTCGACCGCCTGCTCGGGTACCCTGAATGCGGCTTTGCTGTTCAAGGGGTTGTACCAGCAGAGCGTCTATCGTCCCTCCCGCCATACCGGCGTGTTCTGCCTCAAGCTGCTGGTCGCCAGCGTGCTGATGGGGGGCGTGCTCGCCTATCTGTCGCCAGACTTGGCCCAGTGGGGGGCATGGAACATGGGTAAGGCCAGTTTGCAGCTGACCATGCTGCTGTCGCTGGGGGCTGCGGTCTATGCCGTGGTGTTGCTGCTGCTGGGCATTCGGCCGCGTCACCTTAAATCGGGGCAGCAGTAGCCGTGATCCTGCTGCGCCATGGGGATAGTGCCTCATGGCGCAGCAGGGGGGGTGATTGGGCCCGGATAGTTGAAATCAGGCTATGAGGGCTGACCCTGCCTGCTGCCTGATATATAATCCGCCGATTTCCATGGCAGCAACGCACAAGGCACTGATGGAGCTTATTCGCGGCATTCACAATCTCAAGCCCCGTCACCGGGGATGTGTATTAACCATTGGCAACTTTGATGGGGTTCATCAGGGTCACCATGCGGTATTGGCACGTCTCAAGGAGAAAGCGGCCCAGCTGGGATTGCCCGCCTGCGTCATGCTGTTCGAACCGCAGCCGCTTGAGCTGTTTGCCGGCACGGCAGCGCCCGCCCGGCTGAGCCGGTTGCGGGAAAAGTACGAAGCGCTGCAGGGGCTGCATATCGACCGCATGCTCTGCGTGCGCTTCAGCCACCGCTTTGCCGAGCAGGCGGCCTCGACCTTCATCGAGCAGTTGCTGGTGGAGAGGCTCGGGGTGCGCTATCTGGTGGTCGGCGACGATTTTCGCTTCGGCAAGGGGCGGGAAGGGGACTTCCACCTGCTGGAGGAGGCGGGTCATCGCTTCGGCTTCGAGGTGATCAGTACCCAGAGCTTCCAGCTTGAACGGCAGCGGGTCAGCAGCACCCTGGTGCGTGAAGCCCTTAAAGCGGGCCGGATGGCGGAGGTGGAGCTGATGCTTGGCCGCCCCTATACCATCAGCGGCCGGGTGGCCCACGGCGACAAGTTGGGGCGCACCATAGGTTTTCCCACCGCCAATCTGGCCCTCAAGCGTCAGGTGATCCCGGTCGGTGGCGTGTTTGCGGTGGAAGTGATATGTTCCGGCAAGACCTTCCCCGGTGTAGCCAATGTGGGTGTACGGCCGACCTTGAGCGGTACACAAGCCAGATTGGAAGTACATCTATTTGATTTTTCTGGTGATCTATATGGTCAGCAGGTCAAGGTGCTGCTTCGCCACAAGCTGCGCGAAGAGCAGAAGTTTGCCTCTTTCACTGCCTTGAAAGAGCAGATCGAACGAGATGCCCTGGCGGCCCGAGCCTGGTTCGGGCTGCCACAATTCAATTTACCCAGCACTCTTTTAGAAAAGAAGGGAACCCAGGACTGATGAGCGACTATAAACACACCCTGAATCTTCCGGAAACCGAGTTTCCGATGCGTGGCGATCTGGCCAAGCGCGAACCCAACATGCTGAAACGTTGGTACGATCAGGATCTCTACGGCGCTATTCGCCGCGCCAAAGCGGGCAAGCCTTCTTTCATTCTGCACGATGGCCCCCCCTATGCGAACGGCAACATTCACATCGGTCACTCGGTCAACAAGATCCTCAAAGACATCATCATCAAGTCCAAGGGCCTCTCCGGCTTCGATTCACCCTATGTGCCGGGTTGGGATTGCCACGGTCTGCCTATCGAACTGAAAGTAGAAGGCATGGTCGGCAAGCCGGGCGAGAAGGTTTCCGCTGCCGAATTCCGCGCCGAGTGCCGCAAATACGCCAAGACCCAGATCGAAGCGCAGAAGACCGACTTCATCCGTCTGGGTGTGCTGGGCGACTGGGAACACCCCTACCTGACCATGGATTTTGGCACTGAAGCCAACATCATCCGCTCCATGGCCAAGATCGTTGAAAACGGCCACCTGCACAAAGGCTCCAAGCCGGTGCACTGGTGTACCGATTGCGGCTCCGCGCTGGCTGAAGCCGAAGTTGAGTACTACGACAAGAACTCTCCCTCTATCGATGTGCGCTTCAAGGCCGTTGACGAGGCGACCGTTGCCGCCAAGTTTGACTGCGCCGAAGGCCACACTGGCAAGGGCCCGATCTCTGCGGTGATCTGGACCACTACTCCGTGGACCCTGCCGGCCAACCGCGCCATCGCCATGCATGCCGATCTGGACTACGCACTGGTGCAGGTTGAAGGTGAGCACCCCGAGCGTCTGATCCTGGCCGCCGAGCTGGTCAAGGACGTGATGGATCGCGCCGGTATCGAGAAGTTCCACAATCTGGGTTACGCCAAGGGCGCCGCGCTCGAGCTGCTGCGTTTCAACCACCCCTTCTACAGCTTCGACGTGCCTGTGGTACTGGGTGACCACGTTACCCTGGATGCCGGTACCGGCGCCGTACACACCGCCCCTGGCCACGGTCAGGAAGACTTCGTGGTCGGTCAGAAGTACGGTCTGGAAGTGGCCAACCCGGTTGGCAGCAACGGTGTTTACCTGCCGGATACCGAACTGTTTGCCGGTCAGCATGTGTTCAAGGCCAACGCCTCCGTGATCGAAGTGCTGACCGAGCGCGGCGCCCTGTTGCATCACAAGGTGTTCAACCACTCCTATCCGCACTGCTGGCGTCACAAGACCCCGATCATCTTCCGTGCCACCCCGCAGTGGTTCATCAGCATGGAGCAGAAGGGTCTGCGCAAGCGCGCACTGGAGGAGATCGAGCGCATCGAGAAGGACGGCATTGCCCAGCAAGGCCAGAGCGGCTGGGTACCGGCTTGGGGTAAAAACCGCATTCAGGCGATGGTCGAGAACCGTCCTGACTGGTGTATCTCCCGTCAGCGTACCTGGGGTGTGCCCATCTCCCTGTTCGTCCATAAAGAGACCCAGCAGTTGCACCCGGAATCCGTGCGCCTGATGCACGAAGTAGCCAAGCGGGTCGAGCAGTCCGGCATTCAGGCATGGTGGGATCTCGACAAGGCCGAGCTGCTGGGTGCCGATGCCGACATGTACGACAAGGTGCCTGACACTCTGGACGTCTGGTTTGACTCCGGTTCTACCCACGCCTCCGTGGTTGATGCCCGTCCCGAGTTCAACGGCAAGCCGGCCGACATGTATCTGGAAGGTTCTGACCAGCACCGCGGCTGGTTCATGTCCTCCCTAATGATCGGCGTGGCAATGAAAGACAAGGCCCCGTACAACCAGGTGCTGACTCACGGCTTCACCGTGGATGGTCAGGGTCGCAAGATGTCCAAGTCCATCGGCAACGTGGTGAGCCCGCAGGACGTAATGAACAAGCTGGGGGCAGACATCCTGCGTCTTTGGGTAGCGAGCACTGACTACACCGGCGAGATGACTGTCTCCGACGAGATCCTCAAGCGCTCCGCCGATGCTTATCGTCGTATTCGCAACACCGCCCGCTTCCTGCTGGCCAACCTGAACGGCTTCAATCCGGCGACCGACATGGTGGCGCCTGCCGACATGGTGGTGGTGGATCGCTGGGCCGTGGGTCGTGCCAAAGCGGTACAGGCCGAGATCATGGCGGCATTCGACGAGTACAACTTCCACGGCGTAACCCAGAAGCTGATGCAGTTCTGCTCCATCGAGATGGGCTCCTTCTATCTGGATGTCATCAAGGATCGCCAGTACACCGCCAAGGCTGACAGCCTGGCCCGTCGCTCCTGCCAGACCGCCCTCTATCACATCGCCGAGGCCATGGTGCGCTGGATGGCGCCGATCATGAGCTTCACCGCTGATGAAATCTGGGCGCTGCTGCCGGGTGAGCGCGGCGAGTTCGTCTTCACCGAAGAGTGGTACGACGGCCTGTTCGGGCTGGAAGCGGGTGAAACCCTCAACGACGAGTTCTGGGCCGAGATCCTCACCGTGCGCGGTGAAGTGAACAAGGCGCTGGAAGTGGCTCGTGGCGAGAAGCGTATCGGCGGTTCCCTGCAGGCCGAACTGACCCTGTTCGCCAAGCCGGAGCTGGCTGCACGCCTGAATGCCCTGGCCGATGAGCTGCGCTTCGTGCTGCTCACCTCCAAAGCCAAGGTTGTTGAGGCTGACACTGCGCCGGAAGGCTCTGTGGCGACCGAGCGTGATGACCTGTGGCTGAGCGTGGCCCAGTCTGCTGCCGCCAAGTGCGACCGCTGCTGGCACCATGTAGAAGATGTGGGCACCATCGCGGGTCACGAAGAGATCTGTGGTCGCTGTGTGACCAACGTTGAGGGTGACGGCGAAACTCGTCAATTTGCCTGATGAACATGACTCAACATAAAAGCGGCCTGCGTTGGCTGTGGCTGGCAGTGCTGGCCTTTGTACTGGACCAGGCGAGCAAGCTCGCCGTGGTCAAGTTGCTGCCATTTGGTTACCCGGGGGTGGAGATCACCCCCTTCTTCAATCTGGTTCACGTCTACAACAAGGGCGCCGCATTCAGCTTTCTGGCTGATCAGGGGGGCTGGCAGCGCTGGTTCTTCGCGGTGCTGGCTTTTGCCATCTGTGGATTGCTGATCCACTGGCTGCGCAAGCAGTCGGTGACCCAGCGTTGGAGCGGTATCGCCTATTCACTCATCATCGGCGGCGCCCTCGGCAACGTCTTTGATCGACTGGTGTTGGGCCATGTGGTCGATTTCCTCGACTTCTACTGGCAGCGTGCGCACTGGCCGGCATTCAATCTGGCCGACAGCTTTATCTTTATCGGGGCCGCCATGATCGTGCTGGACGGTTTCCGTGGTGAGAAAAAGGAGCAGGCATGAGCCAGCAGATCACCGCTAACAGCAGCGTGCTGTTCCACTTCTCCATCAAGCTGGAAGATGGCTCGGTTGCCGACAGCACGGCGCTGCACGGCAAACCTGCCCGCCTGCGGATGGGCGATGGCAGCCTGACCCCCACCTTCGAGCAGTGTCTGCTGGGGCTGAGCGAAGGGGAGAGCAAGAGTTTTACTCTGGCACCGGAGGAGGCCTTTGGCCTCTCCAACCCCGACAATATCTACCATCTCGACCGTGCCAAGTTTGGCGCCGATGTGGAGCCAAAAGTCGGCACTATCATCCTGTTCGATCAGCCCAATGGCAGCGAGCTACCGGGCATCATCCGGGAGGTAGCAGGGATGTCGGTCACGGTCGATTTCAACCACCCGCTGGCCGGTCATACCGTCACCTTCGAGGTGGAGGTCCTGGGCGTTGATGATGAGGAGAAGGTGCATTAATGGATATTCTGCTCGCTAACCCTCGTGGTTTTTGCGCCGGTGTCGATCGCGCCATCAGCATTGTCGAGAGCGCGCTGGAGAAGTTCGGTGCCCCCATCTATGTCCGCCACGAAGTGGTGCATAACCGTTATGTGGTGAACAAGCTGAAAGAGGCTGGAGCAGTCTTCGTCGAGGAGCTGGACGAGGTGCCGGACGACAGCATCGTCATCTTTTCTGCTCACGGCGTGGCCAAGACAGTGCGCGAGATGGCCAAGTCCCGCGCCCTCAAGGTATTTGATGCCACCTGTCCGCTGGTGACCAAGGTTCACATGGAAGTCCATCGCGCCAGTCGCAAGGGCTCCGAAGCCGTGCTTATCGGCCACGCTGGCCACCCCGAGGTGATCGGGACCATGGGGCAGTACGAGAATCGCGAAGGCGGCATGTATCTGGTGGAGACGCCGGAAGATGTGGCCAAGCTCAAGGTAAAGAATCCGGATGACCTCTGCTTCGTCACCCAGACCACCCTGAGCGTGGATGAGACCTCTGACGTCATCGATGCGCTGCGTAAGCACTTCCCCAAGATCCAGGGGCCGCGCAAGGACGATATCTGCTACGCCACCCAAAACCGTCAGGATGCGGTGCGGGAGATGGCGGGGCTGGTGGACGCCATGCTGGTGGTGGGGTCTCGCAACTCCTCCAACTCCAACCGGCTGCGCGAGCTGGCCGAGAAGGTGGGCGCCAGAGCCTATCTTATCGATGATGCGTCGATGATTGAGGCGAGCTGGCTGGAAGGGGTGAAGGCGATCGGCGTCACTGCTGGCGCATCCGCCCCCGAGGTGCTGGTGCAAAACGTGATTGCCCGCCTGCGGGAGCTGGGTGGCAATGTCGTCGCCGAGCATCCTGGCCGTGAAGAGAACGTGGTGTTTGAGGTACCACCCGAGCTGCGGATCCTCTGATCCCTGTCATCTCGCTAGATGTCGGTTTATTGCCAAAGCCACCTCGTTGAGGTGGCTTTTTTGGTCCCAACGAGTCCTTTGTGCATGTTCGCAACCAGATCGCAGCAAAAATTGATGATGTAGCTCGAACTTTTGCATTGCCGGGATTGAAACCCCAAGTGCCCGGCATAGACTGCCAGCAAGCCCTTATTCTGGCCTAGCACACATGGAGTGTGTCTGTCCTCCTGGAATAAATCAGAGCGAAACAGGATGTTTTTGCGTTCAGGTTTTAGCCTTATCGAGCTTATGGTCACCATAGCGCTCGTCTCTTTGTTACTCACGTTGGGGGTTCCTTCCTTCAACGCTTTGCTGCGCACTATTTCTCTCAATACTCAGGCTAACAACTTTGTTGCGGCCATCAACCTTGCCCGCTCAGAAGCCATTCGCCGCAACACGGTAGTGACCCTCTCCGCCTCTGCCGATAACCTGACCCAGCATCACTGGGAGGCTGGCTGGCAGATCTGGGTCGATGGCAACGGTAACGGCATACTGGATAATGGTGAGTTGTTGCGAGGCTTTCCCGACATGGGGGGCGGGGTATTGAGCAGTAATACCTCCCTGCTGCGTTTTAATAGCGAGGGTTTTCTTGATGGCCGCACTCCGTTGGCACGGGTATTTTCCCTGCGTCCTGATGAGTGTCGGAATGAGCCCTCCCGTGATATCAACATCACAGTGGCTGGTCGCCCTTCCATTACCGAGGCTAGCTGCCCATGATGCGAGAACGGGGTTTGTCACTGCTTGAAATCATGATCTCGGTACTGGTGCTCTCCATCGGTATTCTGGGCATGGCGACTCTGCAACTGCAGGCTCTCAAGAGTAACCAGTCGGCGCTGACGCGTACCGAGGCGACCCAGTATGCATACATGATCAACGACATGATGCGGGCTAATCGCAGCGCGGCTCTGAACGGGCAATACAATATCGACTTGGGCGAAACTGTCTCGGGTAGCTCTATGGCGGTTCAGGATCTGCAACACTGGAAGCGGGTCGTAGCCGAGCTACCAGGTGGCGATGGCGCCGTATCGGTCAGTGCCGGAAGGGCCACCATCACTATTCAGTGGGATAGCAGTCGGCTGTCGACTGATCCTGCGTCGCGCAGCATGATCCTGAGGACGGACCTATGAGCAGGAGCGGTTTGCCGCTACACCAGCACGGGATCGGCTTGGTCGAGGTGATGATCGCCTTGGTGCTCTCGCTGATAACGGTGGGGGTCATGATTCAGGTGTTTCTCGGCAATCACAAAACCTATCTCACTGGCGAGGCCATTGCCCGGGTGCGGGAAGATAGCGGATTTGCCACCAATCTGCTGCAAAAAGAGCTGCGTATGGTGGGCTATCAGGGGTGTCTCAGCAAACAGGGGGTTAATATCACCAATACCCTCAACAACAGCACAGCACTGCCCTACAACTTCACCACTTTTTTGCGTGGTTACGACAATGTAACGGCAACTTTACCAACTGCGCTGTCTGCTCTGTTCAGCGGCTCCGAGCCCAGACCCATGCCGGGTAGCGATATCCTGTTGGTTCAGGGGCCGGTTGGGGTTGGGGTTCCGCTCAGTCGTGATAATCATAACAGTGCCGCCCAGCTGTTTGTGCAGCAGCTATCCAGCAAGGCCGACTATTGTGGTTCCGGCGCACAGGGTTATAGCGATCTGTGCGAGGGAGATATCGTCATGGTCTCCGACTGTCAGAAGGCCAGAATATTTCAGGTCACCAAAGTACAGAGCGTGGCAGGGGGGCGTGAGGTCAATATCGTCCACTCCAATGACAACAAATATACGCCAGGCAATGCCAGCAGTTCCTGGGGGGGGGCCAGCAGCCCACCCGAGGAGCGATTCGGTCTTGGCTCGGTCGTGAACAGGGTGGAAACCCGTCTCTACTATATCGCCCGCCCCTCTGCCAGCAGCCCCTACGCGCTTTATCGCAAGAACGGGGTGGCTGCAGGTATGCCCCTTATCGAAGGGGTGGCCAATATGCAACTTACATTCGGCGAGGATCAGAACCGGGATCGGGCGGCAGATCGCTATGTGAGCGCCGCCAGCAATTCAAACTGGAACAATGTACTGGGGATTGGAGTACAGCTTCTTATGCGCAGTAACCAAGGCAATGTGGTGTCGTCTCCGCAGGCCCTTAGCTTTGCCGGAGCCACCTTCCGGGCGAACGATCGCAACTGGTACTGGGTCGCCGAAACCACAGTTGCGCTGCGCAACCGGCTACCTTGAGGAGCCCAGTCATGATGGATCGACAGCAGGGGATGGCGCTGGTGATCAGCCTGATTTTTCTGGTCATGGTGAGCCTGCTGGGGATGGCCAGTATGCGTGGGGCGCAGTTGCAAGAGAAGATGGCGGGTAACCAGAAAGAGGCGCTGCAGGCATTGCAGGCGGCAGAAGCGGGCCTGCGCGCTGCCGAGCGCTATATCGAGGCTGGCAACTCGGGTCCCTATGACAACAGCGCGGGCCTGTATGAATTTATCGACACCGCGGTGGATCCTGCCTCCCCTTCGACAGCTTGGCGTACCTATACCAACAGTGGTCTGGTGGGGCGTGCTCCCGAATACTTTATCGAACGGTTGCCCTATACCCAGGGGGGGAGCGAGGATCTGGCAGTCGATGAGCCCATCAGTGAGCGTCGTCTATATCGTATTACTGCAAGGGGATTTGGTCTCTCTGACGAGAGCCGGGTGCTGTTGCAATCGACCTATAGTCGCTAGGAGGCGGTGTATGGGCAAACTTGGTTTTGGCCTTTCGGTGATGCTCTGCTGTGCTTCGGCACAGGCGGCGCTCGATATTGCCCAGGTTCCCCTCTATCTCGGCACCCGGGCCGATCCCAATATCATGTTTACCCTGGATGATTCAGGCTCGATGCATTTCGAGTTGATGCCGGAGGGGTTGATCGAGAACAGCGCTCGCTACGTCTACCCCAGAGCCGACAATGTCTATGGCAGCGAGGATTATGACAACCGGACCGTGACCTTCACCAGCAATAACGACCGCAATGCCTATACCCGCTCAAGCAACAACAACAAACTCTACTACAACCCGCAGCAGAGCTATCGGCCCTGGGCCAAGGCGGATGGTACCCCGATGGCGAATGCCAGCATCAGCTGTGCACCGCACAACCCCTTCAATACCGCCGCCGGCTGTCGTGACCTAACCAAGAACAACCGCTCCAAGTCCCTGCGTTACTACACCGGATTCTCTTCCACCGATTACAACGATGACGAGACCTTCTGGCCAGCCGTCTACTTTGCCTACAAGGGCAGTGGTGACGTGAAGAAAGTGAGCAGTTATACCCGGGTCGAGATAAAGTCCGGCAGCACCTATGGCGGGCGGCCCAATCGCAGTGATTGTAAGAGCGCCCCCGTTTGTACCTATGACGAGGAGATCCAGAACTTTGCCAACTGGTATACCTACTACCGCTCCCGGATCCTAGCGGCTCGTGCCGGGGTCGGCCGTGCCTTTGCCAGCCAAGGGCAGGCCCTGCGGGTGGGGTTTGCCACCATCAACGCTAGCGGCAGTGTGATCCGCGGGGTGGCGCCTTTCTCCGGAACCGATCGCAGCGCCTTTTTCAGCGACCTTTACAGCCGCGATATTCCGGCCGCCGGCACGCCGCTGCGCACCAGTCTGAAGGACGTGGGGGAGTACTTCTCCCGCACCGACAAAAACGGCCCCTGGGCGGCCAGTGCCGGCAGCACCTTGCCCCACCTCACCTGCCGGCAGAGCTACAACATCCTGATGACTGATGGCTACTGGAACGGAAATTCTCCCTGGGTCGGCGATCAGGACAAAGATAGCATCGAGAATACGCTGGCCGATGTGGCCTACCAGTACTGGAAGACCGATCTGCGCCCCGATCTCGCCAACAAGGTGCCGACCAGCACGGCGGATCCGGCCAATTGGCAGCATCTGGTCAACTTTACCGTCGGACTCGGCGTCAACGGTTCCCTTAATCCTGCCAACGGTATCCCGAGCCGTTGGCCCAATCCCCATGATCCGGATGACAAGGAGTACAAGAATGCGACCTACATTCCGGAGTACAAGATTGATGACCTGTGGCACGCGGCACTCAACAGCAAGGGCAGTTTTTTCAGCGCGGGTGACCCCGACATCTTTGCCGCAGCTCTGAGCAGTACCCTTGCCCAGATCGCAGCGCGCAACAGCTCCGCCAGCTCGGTAACCGCCAACGCAACCCGGCTGGACAGCAATACCCACATCTACCAAGCCCGCTACAACAGCGGCGACTGGTCGGGGCAACTGGTCTCGATCCCGCTGAACAGCGATGGCACCCTTGGGGAGATCGCTTGGGATGCCGCTACCTTGATCCCCGAGCCTTCGGCACGCAATATCTTCACCCGGCAAGATGGTGTCGGCATCCCCTTTCGTTGGGATACGCTGAATGTGACCAACCGGGCTCTATTCAATGTCGCTGGTGACAACCAGGGAGAAAGCCGTGTCGCCTATCTGCGCGGTGATCGCAGTGGTGAGCAGCGCAATGGTGGTGCGTTTCGTAATCGTAGTGATCTGCTCGGCGACATCATCAATTCTGATCCCGTCTACGTGGGCAAGCGTGATTACGGTTACAGCAGTGCAGCCGGTCTGACCCAGACCGAGCGGGAGGGTTACCAAGCTTTTCTAAGCTCGACGGCGATTACCCGGCGCCCACCCATGCTCTATGTCGGTGCCAATGACGGTATGCTGCACGGATTTCGAGTCGCCGACGGTGTCGAGCGACTGGCCTATATCCCGTCCAGCCTGCTGGGCGAGCTGAATCAGTTGACCAGACCGAATTACAGCCATCGCTACTATGTGGATGGGACGCCCAGGGTAGGCGATGCCTATCTGGGCAGTCGCTGGAAGAGCATCTTGCTGGGATCCACCGGTGCCGGTGGCAAGGCGGTATTTGCCATCGATGTGACGGCCCCGGATAACTTCACCGCCGACAAGATGCTGTGGGAGTTCACCGATAGCGAAATGGGGGTTGCACTGGCGGCACCCACTCTGGTGCGGGTCAAAGCCGACAACAAATGGGTTGCTCTGGTTGCGAATGGTTACAACAGCACCAGTCAGACTGCGAGGCTGTTTGTACTGGATCTGGCGACTGGCGCCATCATCAAAGAGATTGATACCGAGGTAGGGTCTTCCAGCGAGCCCAATGGTCTATCTTCCCCCTTGCCGGTAGATCAAGACGGGGACAGGGTTGTCGACTATGTCTATGCCGGTGATCTGCACGGCAATCTGTGGAAATTCGATCTGACTGACAAAAACAGTGCCCAGTGGGGAAGTGCTTTGAAAACGGGCAACAAGCCCAAGCCGCTGTTCCAGGCCTGTAATGGCAGCTGCAGTGCCGGTACGCGTCAGCCGATCACCATGCGTCCTTTAGCTATTCGGCACCCTAAAGGGGGGGTTATGGTGATGATGGGGACTGGCAGTTATTTTACCAATGATGACAAACTGGTTCCCGCTACGCCGAGGCTGGAAGCGGTGTACGGTATCTGGGATACGGGGGCTACCGTGCTCAGTAGCCAGCTGTTGCAGCAGAGCATCACCCATGAGTTTGTGGCCAACGGCACCACTATCAAGTTCAATGTGAGGGTGGTCTCCAACCGGAATGTCAATTACACCAGCCAAAAGGGTTGGTATCTGCTATTGAAATCGCCAGGCTTGAGCAAGGGGGTCGGTGAGCGTGCCGTCTCCGAGATGCTCTATCGGCATAAGCGACTGATCTTCAATACCTTGATCCCGTCGGCGGATGCCTGTGACTTTGGTGGCCGCTCCTGGCTGATGGAGCTGGATCCCATCTCGGGGGCCAGACTCACCTACTCGGTGTTTGACGTTAACGGCGACGGGGCCGTCAACGATGATGATTACGTCGCGATCGAGGATGAAGCCGGCAATGACATCAAGGTGCCGGTCAGCGGCAAGCAATTTGATGAGCTCACCACGACGCCAAGCGTAGTGGAAGATGCCGAGATGGAGCGCAAATATATCAGCGGCTCCAGCGGAAATATCTCGGTCACGCTGGAAGAGGGGGCAGGCGATCTGGGTGGCCGCCAGTCCTGGTTGCAACTGGAGTAGAGGTTGGCATGGAACGTGGTTTTACCCTGATTGAGTTGATGATAGTGGTCGCAGTGGTCGCCATTCTGGCCGCGATCGCGTACCCCAGTTACAACAACTACATGGCGGCAGCCAAGCGGGCCGAAGCCAAGGCTGTGTTGCTGGAAGCGGCGCAATATCTGGAGCGGGAGTTTACTGCCAATGGCAATTACGACGCCGGTAACCTGGCTTCTGCCGGTTTGGCGACCCTGCCGAGGGATGGTGGTGCTGCTTATTACAATATGGCGCTCAATGTCAGCGGGGCCCGTTATACCCTGACGGCTATTCCGACCGGTGTGATGAATGGCGACCCCTGCGGCCTGCTAACTCTGGATCAGGGGGGGCTGCAGGGAGTGTCGATGGCCACTATGACGGCTGCCGAGTGCTGGTAGTCAGTTACCAGCAGGCGGCAGGAGTCTTGGTGTCGGCCTTGTTGATAGTCAGGGTATCACAGGCCGTATTGCCGGCCTTGTCGCCGACCTGGGCCCCCTTGCTGGTGGCTACCAGTGTGTAGGCGGTGGCGGTGGCGCCAGAAATGCTAAAGGTGTAGTGGTCGCTGGTTGGGTTGCCCACACTGGCTATCGCACTGCTGTAACTGGCATTGGAGATGCGAAATTCTTCCTGTTTGAGCTGCATGGTCAACAAGCCCTTGATGGCATCGGCTCGACGAGATTTACGCAGACCGTCGGTAAAGCTCGGGTAGGCGACAGCAGCAATAATGGCAACAATGGCAACGACCACCATCAATTCCAGCAGGGTGATTCCAGATTGTTTGATTCTCATGGGCGCGGCAGGGTTCGTTAAACAGGTAGATACTATAGGATAGCACTGACCTCATACTCTACTGGCATGTGCGAAAAGAAAGGAGTCTTTAGCCAATGGAATGCGCAGAAGGCCGCTCAGCCGGTTTTACCGTGATTGAATTGATGATCGCTGTCGCGTTGGTCGCGTTGCTGCTGACCGTGGCGATCCCCAGTTATCAGTCATTGCGCCAGGAGCAGATGGTCAAGGCGGCTACTCAGGCCGTATACACGGATATCATGCTGCTCAAGTCAGAGGCGATCAAACGTAATCGCACCTTGCAGTTTATTATCTTCAACAGCGGTACCAGTAACTGGTGCTATCGCATCAGTATTGATGGTGACAGCAGCTGTGCAAGCTGCAGCGATACTTGCTCCAGCTTGGAAGGGCGCAAAGGAGCTGACGCTAGTGAATTCCCCGGGATTATCCTGACGGGCTCATATGCCGAGAGTGCCAGCAACACTCGGCCCATCACCTTCTCACCCCGTCGCGGTACTTTGCCAAGCGGCAATATTACGGTCACCTCGTCTAATGCAAGCATGAAAGTGATCACCAGCAATCTGGGTCGAGTGAGAACCTGTGCAGTCAGCAGTGTGATCGGGGAGGTTGCATGCAATTGAAGATGCGGGGCTTTAGTCTGGTCGAGCTGATGGTGGCTATGGTGGCTGGTTTGCTGCTGGTTGCCGCAGTGACATCATTGTTTGCCACCATCCTCAAGGCTAACTATACCGCCATGCAGACCAGCCGTTTGAATCAGGAAGTACAGGCTCTGACCGACATGATCGCTCGGGACATTCAACGGGCCGGTTATGACGCCAACGCAACCCAGTTTCTTGCAGCCCCCTCTGGCAGCCGATCCAGTTTCTACTTTGATACCGTTACAGACTTGATGAATGAAACAGCTACCGGTTCCGGTTTGTATACCTGTGTCAGAGTACGTTATGACAACGATGGGAACGGTGTGTTGGGCACAGATGACACCTTGGTATACAGCTATCTGAGCGCTGATAAAGGAATCAAACAGGGAACTGGTTCCACAACATGCGGTAATGGCACTTTTATTTCGACCGATGACACCATTGAGATCACCGGGATGACGCTGAAACTGTTGCCGAGCAGTCAGGGCAGCGGGGCACGAGCGCTGCAACTGATGGTGAGCGGTCGTTTCAAAGCGTCGCCTGCGCTGACCTTGACTCTGCAGCGTGATATCAAATTGCGTAACGACGGGTACTGAGATGAAGCGACAGTCCGGTTTTACAACCTTTACCATCACTCTATTGCTGGTGTTGATCCTGCTCGGTATCTCGCTGCTGGTTGGCAAGATGCTGGTTGCAGATCGGCGGGTAACGCTCAATGAGGTGCTCTATCGACAAGCGATGGCGATGGCTGAGGTGGGCCTGGCTGATGGACTTGGGCGGCTGGCTCTTGATCCCACTTGGCGTACCAGCGGGGCAACAACCACTTTAACGACTGGGAGCTACACATTGTCATCTGTTGACGATGCCGCTATTACGGTGGGATCTGTGGCGGTGACCCCCGTCATAGTGCGTTCCCAGGCGACGTTAAGCAATGATCAGGCCCAAGCGGTAGTAGAAACCAAAGTCGTTCGGTTCAGTGTGTTGGCCGGCACTCCTGCGGCTCCCTTGACTGTTGCTGGTGGTATGGCAGTGGGGGGTAATTTTACCATTGTGGCCAACCCAAATGGTGGCGGTCTTGGCGTTCCTCTGTCGGTCTGGACCAATGGTAATGTCGACCTCATAACTGGTACGGGGCAAACCTGTCATCAGGGGGATTATAACGGGGGGTGCTCTGCCAATATCAGCCAGAAAGGGGATAAACAGTCAGATATCAAGGACAACGATACGGCTTTCCCGACCGATTTGGTCTGGTATCTATTTAATGAAAAGGATGATGCGACAGGTTGGTCAAATCTGGAGGCTAGAGCGACCCAAAAGTTGACCGATTGCAGCAGCCTTGGCCCGACGTCAACGGGTCTTGTCATAGTGGATGGTGATTGCAAGCCTTCTGCGAATGTTGGCTCTGTGACCGCACCAGTCATTCTGATCGTGCGTAATGGCAATCTGGCAGTGAACGGTAATACCGTTCTGTATGGCCTCGTGTTCGCTTACTCATCAAATCCAGCTTCTGCAGCAACGGATGTGAAGTTGACGGGTGGCGCCATCGTAAACGGCGCTATGGTTGCCAACTATCAACTGGGTAATGCCAATGGTACCTATGATGCCAAGTACGATGCCGGTGTTTTGAGCAATATATCGAATGGCGCCTCTTTTCAGGTCGTTAATCAGGTGCCTGGTAGCTGGCGGGATTGGTAGAGGGAGATGGCGATGAATAGGCAAAAAGGATTTGGCCTGCTTGAGATCCTCATTACTCTGGTTGTGCTGGGGGTGGGGATAGTTGGACTGGTTGCAATGTCTAAGTCAGGGTTGATCATGTCGCAAGATGGTCGCCGTTATGAGACTGCTATGCGTCTGGCAGAGTCCAAGCTTGATGAGTTTCGCAATTTTAATAGTGTGGTTACCGCAACAGCACCACTGACGGCTTACAACCAAATCTCATCGGCAAGTGCTGCAGTGACCATGTCGGGGGATCCTTACTCCCTGACCTGGACGGTGACCAACCAGTATTTGAATGGCTCCAACTGGCAAAATACAGCGCCAGTTGGTTATCGTCTCAGCTATCCGGGACGCAAGGCAATTATCGTCAGCGTTGGCTGGACCGATAGCGAAGGACAGGCCCAAACATTACAACTGGCAGGCAATGTTTCACCAATAGAGTCTCTAAGCTCGGCGCAGCTTGATGGTGGATTGGATACAACCCGACAGGGGCCAAAAGTTAATTACACCCCTGGCGTGGCGCCAGATGTTATCTCTGTCGAATTGGGAGATGGCAACAAGCAGGAGACCAGCAAGCCCTTACCTACCGTCACCTCCAAAGATGGTCAGGTTGGAAAATTGGTGCAATTTGAAACCGTTACATACAAACCTGAAGCCGGTGGCAGTACCCAGCAAGTCTTGCAAGATATGGCATCCGTCTCTTGTTCCTGTAGCTTCGATGACAACCTGAGCTCTTATCTGCCTGGCCAGATCTACAACTCGGCGAGCAACCAACTCTATTGGAAAGCAGGTGCGATGCAGAGTAAACCCACGGGGTCTCTGGATAACAGTATCAATGGCCAGCCGGCCCTATGCTCTAGCTGCTGTAAGGACCATTTCGATGGCAGCGGGTCGAGTTTTAGTAATTTCTATGCACCATTGAATACATCAAGAGTTCGTTACAACAGCTCTCTGAATGCGGTGACCAATGGTAAATATGTGGATGCGTGCCGCTTTGTCCGGTTGGATGGTTATTACCGTCCATTGCCGGACTGGAATCTGGTCAAAGTAGTCGTAACTACCGCTGATTTTTTGGCCAAGCCAGCAAATCAGGCCAGTTATCAGAAATACATCAAATATGTGGTCAAGACCTATATTGATTGGCAAAAATCGACGCTGAGGTGGGTGAAAGGGGCCTCTGCCACCTTGCCGACCATCACCGATTTTTCAACCTGGCTGGCTACCAATGCAGAAGCTGGAGGGAATACTACGACCGGGATCACAGTGAGTACCGGGACGGCGCAGCTTATTGCTCGAGGCATCTATGTGGATGTGCTTGACCCCGTCTATTTAGCCAATATTGATACCAGTTCAGTCGATTACCTAACCAAAGTACCCTTTCAGGATATCAACCTGACCATGCTGGCGGAGTGGTCAATGGGACCGTTGACTCAACTCACAGGTAATGCCACGGATTATGTTGCTGTGACCAATGAAGCGGTCAAAACCGTGGTTGATCTCAATAACTACTACTTCGGTAGTTATAGCCGAGGCTATATGACGGCGAAGAAGTCGACCAAAGATAGCAATCAGGTTCTGCGCGACGTGACCGTGCGAGTCACTGCATATCAGGGGAATTCGGGGATCACCGCATCCTTGATCTCCGCCAGAGACCAGTCACTGGCATTGACGGCAGATATGCTGGTCAAGGTCGATGCGGCGCAGCAGACCGTGCCAACCATCAAGGTGAGTGGGCGAATTCAATGTTTGGAACGTGGCAAGGGGAACAATAATCCTCCCCCCGAGGCATGTGGCAAAAATTCTTTCAGCAATTTGAGCATCAGCACACCAAACTCTGGTGCGACTTGCCGTATTGATTACCCACAGGCGAATAATCAACCGGCAGCATATCTGTGTGAAGCGCCTGAGAATTCAACGTTGGTTATCAATCTCTCATACACCAACCAGGGCAGCACCACCTTTATGTTGCAGCCATCTTCTTTCAGCGTACAGATGACCCCTCAGTCCAACAACCAAGTGCTGAGTGGCCCTTGCTCGCTGCTGGTGGACAACGGGGTGACCAATGCAACCAGTCTGACTTGCACCCGTTAAGCCTTGGGCGCTGGCACAGCCAGCGCCTTTTCTTTATCATTCCCCATCATTTTCGAATTCAAGATGCATCGCCATGGCAAAAGCCCTCTCTCTGATGCTTGCCCAGTTGAATCTGACGGTAGGCGCTATCGAAGATAACACTGACAAAGTGCTCGCTGCGGCGGCTCAGGCCGAACAGCAAGGCGCTGATCTGCTGGTCTGTTCCGAGCTTGCCCTGACCGGCTATCCACCGGAAGATCTGTTGCTGCGCGCCGATCTGATGATGCGGGTCGAAGCCGCGTTGGCTCGTGTTGCCGAATGGCAGGGCAACTGTGCCATTTTGGTGGGTCACCCTTGGCGTGAAGGGGAGGCGCTCTATAACGCAGCCTCCCTCTATGAGCACGGCAAGCTGATTGCCCGTTACTTCAAGCAGGACCTGCCCAACTACGGGGTATTCGACGAGAAGCGCTACTTCACCGCCGCGACTGAAACTTGCGTGGTTCCCTTCCGTGGTCACAATCTGGGTCTACTCATCTGCGAAGACCTCTGGCAGCCGGGTCCGGCGCTGGCCGCCAAGGCGGCAGGGGCCGATCTGCTACTCACCATCAATGCGTCTCCCTACGATCAGGAGAAACCCTGGATCCGCCGCGAACTGATGACTGAACGCTGCGATCAGACCGGCCTGCCGCTGGTTTACCTCAATCAGGTATGCGGGCAGGATGAGCTGATTTTCGACGGCTGCTCCAAGGTGTTCAGTAGCCAGGGCGAGTTGACTCACAAGCTGGCCCCGTTTGCCGAAGAGCTGGCGCTGGTACGTTTTGCTGATGGCCAGCCGGTGAAGGAGCGGGAACCCGCTGCACCGCTGGAGCCGTTGGCCGAGACCTATCAGGCGCTGGTGCTGGCAGTACGCGACTATGTTACCAAGAACGGCTTCCACGGCGCGGTGCTGGGCCTTTCCGGTGGGATCGACTCGGCGCTGACGTTGGCCATCGCGGCCGATGCCATCGGGGCCGACAAGGTGCAGGCGGTGATGATGCCGTTCCGCTATACCGCCCAGATGAGCGTGGAGGATGCCAAGGAGCAGGCAGAGCGGATGGGGGTTGAGTTCAACATCATCTCCATCGAGCCGATGTTCGAAGGGTTTATGGCCCAGCTAGCGCCGCTGTTTGAAGGCACTGCCCGTGATACTACCGAAGAGAACCTGCAGGCCCGCTGCCGCGGCGTGCTGCTGATGGCGCTCTCCAACAAACGTCGTCGTATCGTGCTGACTACCGGCAACAAGAGCGAAATGGCGGTCGGTTATGCCACCCTGTACGGTGACATGGCGGGCGGTTTCGACGTGCTGAAAGATGTGCCCAAGACGCTGGTATTCAAATTGTGCGAATATCGCAACTCGGTCGATTATGTGATCCCGCAGCGGGTTATCGACCGCCCCCCTTCAGCAGAGCTGGCACCGGATCAGGTGGATCAGGACAGTCTGCCGCCATACGACATCCTCGATGCCATCCTCAAGCGTTATGTGGAAGAGGATGCGTCCGTGGCCGACATGGTGGCCGAAGGCTTCGAGGAAGCGGTGGTGCGCAAGGTGATCCGGCTGGTGGATCTCAACGAATACAAGCGCCGTCAGGCGGCGGTCGGGCCCCGCATTACGGCTCGCAACTTTGGTAAGGATCGCCGTTACCCCATTACATCCGGGTTCGGCAAACAGAACTGGTAAGGAGTCACCATGAAGAAGATTGAAGCCATCATCAAACCGTTCAAGCTGGACGATGTGCGCGAGGCCCTGGCCGAGATCGGCATCAACGGCATGACCGTATCCGAAGTCAAAGGCTTCGGCCGCCAGAAGGGCCATACCGAGCTCTATCGCGGCGCCGAATATATGGTCGACTTCCTGCCGAAAGTGAAGGTGGAGCTGGTGGTGCAGGACGAGGATCTCGATGCCTGTCTGGAAGCGATCCAGAACACCGCTCGTACTGGCAAGATTGGTGATGGCAAGATCTTCGTCTGTGAGGTGGAGCGTGTTATTCGTATCCGTACCGGCGAAGAGAACGAAGACGCGATCTGACCTTGGCTATCTCTTTACCTGACCAGAGGCGTGAAGTGTGGCCTCATTTGATGGGGTGGATGCGCTTCGTGGTGGTCGCCAGCCTGTTGGCGGGCCTGACTGCTTGCAGTACCCGTCCACCGGCCCAGCCGGAGAATCTGTGCCAGATCTTTCGCGAGAAGCCTGACTGGCACAAGGCCGCGCTCAAGATGAATGAGAAGTGGGGTACCCCGATCCATGTGGTGATGGCCATGATGTATCAGGAGTCCTCCTTCGTGCATGATGCCCAACCTCCGATGCAGTTTTTTCTCTTCATCCCGACTGGTCGAGCCAGCTCTGCGTATGGTTATGCTCAGGTGAAAGATGAAACCTGGGCGGATTACCAGCGTGAAACCGGCAACGGCTGGAGCAGTCGCGATGACTTTGCCGACGCCATCGACTTCATGGGCTGGTACACTCACAAGGCCCAACGGCTCAATGGCACCTCCAAGTGGGATGCCTATGGCCAGTACCTCAACTATCACGAAGGGTGGGGTGGCTACCGGCGTGGCAGCTATCGCAGCAAGGGGTGGTTGATGAAGACCTCTCGCAAAGTGGAAGCTCGCGCCCAGCGCTACGGCGCCCAGTACCGTCAATGCAAGGATCAGCTCTCCCGTGGGGGCTGGTTCTGGTAACCAAATCAGGAGTCAGAAATGCCGTTATTGGACAGTTTTACCGTTGACCACACCCGTATGGAAGCGCCAGCGGTGCGTGTGGCCAAGACCATGCAGACCCCGAACAAGGACACCATTACCGTGTTCGACCTGCGTTTCTGCGTACCGAATCAGGAGATCCTCTCCGAGCGCGGTATCCATACGCTGGAGCACCTGTTCGCCGGTTTTATGCGTGATCACCTGAACGGCAATGGCGTGGAGATCATCGATATCTCCCCCATGGGTTGTCGTACCGGTTTCTACATGAGCCTGATCGGCGCGCCGGACGAAGCCCGTGTTGGCGCAGCCTGGCAGGCGGCCATGAGCGACGTGCTGACCGTGCAGGATCAGGCCAAGATCCCCGAGCTGAACGAGTATCAGTGCGGCACCTACAGCATGCACTCGCTGGAAGAGGCGCACGCCATCGCCCGTCATGTGCTGGAGCGCGGTATCGGCGTCAACCATAACGACGAGCTGGCCCTGCCGGAAGAGAAGCTGAAGAGTCTGTGAGGCTGATGAGCTGTCGCTCATTAGGTAACCTCTTCAGGTAATGTTAAAAGAGCCGGTCAGCCATGCTGACCGGCTCTTTTTTATTCCGCCCGATCGCGGTTATGGGGATCACTTGCTCCCCTTGCCGACTCTGATTAGGATGGTTTTTAACCTGAACCTGTTGGCGGAGGTGTGACGATGAAGGGGGTATTGCTGCGTTGGCTGGCCCGTTATGACGCGTGGTGCGAGGAGTGGGGGCTCACTCAGGAGAACCGGCGCTGCTGCACGCCGGTTCGTTATGATGATGATTCAAGCAAAGAGCGAGCTTGCGCAGAAGAGGCTGAGCTCAATCAAAATTGCGGGTCACGGCACCAGTAACGCTGTTGTACTCGAAGCCGAGGCCGTTGGGGTGATCAGGGAAGCGGCCGATAGAATCGCGAAGAATATAGCTGCAGTTATTGTGTGCCTCGTTACCTTCATCTTCATCCGGATGGCTCGGGCCAATCATGGTGGTGAGGTAATCTGCCTGCTTTTGAACAGCGTCAGGCCGCTCTGTGGAAGCAACGCTCTGACTGCTATCTAGCAGGTTAGTAAATAGCAACTCGCAATCCTCAGCATTATTGACCGAGATGTGCATAGAGCCTGGTTTATATGGCTCATCGCTTCCCTTACGCCCCTGATCTTCTTCAGAGCCTGCCGGCCAACCATATCGATTGATATCCACATCGCCTTTACCAAAGCTGCTTAGGTTGTAGAGCGCGATCGCTTGCCCCTGCACTTTCACCGCCCACCCAGCATGAGCCAGCTGAACTGCACTGGCAAAGCTGCCTGCGGTCGCCGAGACCGTGCTTTTCAGGGCATCATCCTTGATATTGATAAAGCGGGGCAGGGCGGTGACGGCCAGGATCCCCAGCACTATGATCACCAACACCAGTTCAATCAGGGTAAAGCCGTTGTTTCTGTTGTTCATCATGTTCAATGACCCATTAAATACCGCAAACAGGTGTGAGTGATATGCAGCTGATAGATACCCATTGCCATCTCGACTTTCCGGTGTTTGACCAGGACAGGGAGGCGCTGCTGGCCCGTTGTCGGGTATTAGGGGTGACGGAGTATATCATTCCTGCCATCGCAGAGGATAACTGGACTCGTGTGATGGCACTGGCAGAGCAACATGACGGCCTCTTTTATGGTCTGGGCGTTCATCCCTGGTATGCCGGTGAGCAACGGGAGGGGGTGATGGAGCGGCTGCGAACGCTGGTAATGAGCCAGCCTGCCGGGCTGGTGGCCATAGGCGAGTGCGGGCTGGACCTCCGTTCTCACGTGCCGCAGGAGGGGCAGCTTGCGCTGTTTGAGGCTCAGATCCGGCTGGCTGCCGATGTCGGGCTTCCCCTGATGATCCACTCGGTGCGCGCCAATGACACTGTGGCCAAGCTGTTGCGCCGCTTCAAGCCGCCACGTGGCGGGGTGATCCATGCTTTCAGCGGTTCGTTGCAGCAGGCGGAGGCCTTCTGGCAACTGGGCTTTCGACTCGGGGTGGGCGGGGTAATCAGTTTTGAACGGGCGAACAAGACGCGAGAGGTATTTCGGGCCATGCCGCTCGAGGCCCTGGTGCTGGAAACCGATTCGCCCGATATGCCCTTACAAGGTGAGCAAGGCACCCGGAATACCCCGGAAGCGCTGCCGAAAATAGCGGAAATATTGATGACCTTGCGGGAGGAATCATCAGCGGATGTTACCAAGGTGTTATTTGAAACTGCCCGGCATATTTTCCATCATGACCAATAGCCATGAAACAAATTTGCAACACCTGATTTAGTTGTCAGGAAAAAAAATGAGCGTAAAAATCGTTTGCTGTCTAATTTTGTGACACTTGGACATTTTGATAACGATAAAATGTGACCAGCATTATATTTTATCGGACTTTAATTAGTATAATGCGCTCCCCTTGATTAGTTGGGTTTAATAACAACTCGCTAACAAGCCAGGTGCTACTAGAGGAAGATAATAATGAATTTGTTCATGGGTCTGGTAGGGATGGCGACGCTCGTCCTTATCGCGGTGCTGTTCTCCAGCAATCGCAAGGCAATCAACGTCCGTACCGTTGTCGGTGCGTTCGCAATTCAAGCCGGTCTGGGGGCATTTGTTCTCTATGTTCCGGTTGGTCGCGATATCCTGGTCGGCGTGTCCGACGCGGTATCCAGCGTGATCAGCTACGGCCAGAACGGGATCGACTTCCTGTTTGGCGGTCTGGTCAGCAACAAGATGTTTGAAGTGTTCGGTGGCGGCGGCTTTGTCTTTGCCTTCCGTGTTCTGCCGGTCATCATCTTCTTCTCTTCCCTGATTGCAGTGCTCTATTACCTGGGCATCATGCAGATGGTCATCAAGTTGCTGGGCGGCGGTCTGCAGAAAGTATTGGGTACTTCCCGCACCGAATCCCTCTCTGCAACTGCCAACATCTTCGTCGGTCAGACCGAAGCGCCGCTGGTGGTTCGTCCCTACATCGCCAAGATGACTGACTCCGAGCTGTTCGCCGTCATGTGTGGTGGTCTGGCTTCCGTTGCCGGTTCCGTACTGGCCGGTTACGCCTCTATGGGCGTGAAGATGGAGTACCTGATTGCTGCCTCCTTCATGGCTGCACCGGGTGGTCTGCTGTTCGCCAAGCTGCTGGTTCCCGAGACCGAGACCCCGAACTACGACGAAAGCTCTGCCGATGCCGAGCTGGATGACAAGCCTGCCAACGTCATTGACGCTGCTGCTGCTGGCGCCTCTGCCGGTATGCAACTGGCCCTGAACGTCGGCGCCATGCTGCTGGCCTTCATCGGTCTGATTGCCATGATCAACGGCATCTTCTCCGGTGTGGGTGGCTGGTTCGGTTATCCGCAACTCTCTCTGGAACTGCTGCTGGGCTGGATCTTCTCCCCGCTGGCCTTCCTGATCGGTGTGCCCTGGAATGAAGCAGTGGTTGCCGGTTCCTTCATCGGTCAGAAGCTGGTAGTGAACGAGTTCGTGGCTTACCTGAACTTCGCTCCGTACCTGAAAGACGAAGTGCTGATCAACGGTGTGGCCATGTCCGATCACACCAAGGCGATCATCTCCTTCGCGCTGTGTGGTTTTGCCAACCTCTCCTCTGTTGCCATTCTGCTGGGTGGTCTGGGGTCCATGGCGCCGAACCGCCGCGGCACCATTGCACGCTTTGGCCTGAAAGCCGTATTGGCTGGCTCTCTGTCCAACCTGATGTCTGCCACTATCGCAGGCTTCTTCCTGGCACTGTCCGGCATGTAATCGCCGCCTGACTGACAGGGTATAAACACGAACGCCACGGCATCTGCCGTGGCGTTCGCGTATGGAGCGGTGACAACCGTTTTCCTATCTAAACTAATAATAAAATGAGTCAAATCGGAGGTTATATGAATGAAGTGCTACTGGCGATGGTGGCCGGCTTTATAGTTGGTTTGTTGTTTTCTTTCCTCAAATTGCCGATCCCGGCGCCTCCCGTTTTATCCGGGGTAATGGGGATCGTCGGGGTCTATCTGGGGGGATTGGCCTACTCTTGGATCCTGACCCGTTTCTTTTCGTAAGGCTTTTTTAGACCTTGATTTGCCAGATGTGAGGTACCTCTGAAATTGGCAAATCCGGCTTGCAAACAGGGGGTATCTCGGCTGAAATAGGCGTTGCCAGCAGGGTGCTGGCAATGACTAATACTCGATGAAATCGGGTGTTGGCGGTCAAATGGAATTGATTGGGAAGTCGGGTCAGATGTTGTCGGCCTTTCTCAAGTCTTCATGGAACCAAGTCCGCACTTTTGTAAGAAAGTGACAGGGCTCTTGCCTTATTTACAGTCGCAGTGCCTGCAGGGTGTTTTGAATAGCATCCCGATAGTGCCGGTGCCTTCGCACTGTAATTCCATTCCCGTATAGCTGGGGATTACTGCCTGTGCATCCATTGCTGGATGGTATGGTGGTGCCCGGTTATCTGGATTAAATCGAGACTTTGGAGAACAGAATGACTGATCTGAAAGTGGCCGCTCAGCGCGCCCTGAACCTGATGGACCTGACCACCCTGAACGATGACGACACCGATCAGAAGGTGATCGACCTGTGCCATAAGGCCAAGTCACCGGCTGGCCTGACCGCCGCCGTCTGCATCTACCCCCGTTTTATCCCTATCGCTCGCAAGACCCTGCGTGAGATCGGCGCTGCCGACGTACGCATTGCGACCGTGACCAACTTTCCGCACGGCAACGACGACATCGAGATCGCCGTGGCCGAAACCCGTGCCGCTGTCGCCTACGGTGCCGACGAAGTGGACGTGGTGTTCCCGTATCGCGCCTTCATGGCTGGTAATGAACAGATCGGTTTTGATCTGGTCAAAGCCTGTAAAGAGGCCTGTGGTGCCAACGTGCTGCTGAAAGTGATCATCGAAACCGGCGAGCTGAAAGAAGAGGCGCTGATCCGTCGCGCTTCCGAAATCTGTATCGATGCCGGTGCCGACTTCATCAAGACCTCCACCGGCAAGGTGCCGGTCAATGCGACCCCAGAAGCGGCACGCATCATGATGGAAGTGATCAAGGCCAAGAATCCGAAAGTCGGCTTCAAGCCAGCGGGTGGCGTGAAAGACGCCGCCGTTGCCGGTCAGTATCTGGCCATGGCCGAAGAGATCCTCGGCAACGACTGGGTATCCGCCCGTACCTTCCGCTTTGGTGCATCCAGCCTGCTGGCCAGTCTGCTGGCCACTTTGGGGCATGGCGACAAGCCGGCCAACACCAGCGGTTACTAATAGGTCGATGAGAGGGCGGACAGCTGTCCGCCCTGTTAGCCCCCACCATGCGGTGTGCGGGCAAAGATTCAGGCTTGTGTAACGCCAGCAATGGCGGAGGGAATGAAAGATGTTTTTGCCTCAAGAAATTATTCGCAAGAAGCGCAACGGTGAAGCGCTCAGTACCCAAGAAATTCAATTCTTCGTTCAGGGCATTACCAACAACACCATCGGTGAGGGGCAGATTGCCGCGCTGGCGATGGCGGTCTACTTCAAAGACATGACCATGGATGAGCGGGTTGCCCTGACCTGCGCCATGCGCGACTCCGGCATGGTATTGACCTGGGATCACCTCAATCTGGGTGGCCCGATTGTCGACAAGCACTCCACCGGCGGGGTGGGTGACGTTGTCTCCCTGATGCTTGGCCCGATGGTCGCTGCCTGCGGCGGTTTCGTGCCGATGATCTCCGGCCGTGGTCTGGGCCACACCGGCGGCACCCTCGACAAACTGGATGCCATTCCCGGCTACCAGACCTCGGTCGACAACGATCGTTTCCTGAAAGTGGTGAAAGAGGCGGGCGTGGCCATCATCGGTCAGACCGGCGATCTTGCCCCCGCTGACAAGCGTATCTATGCAGTACGTGACATTACTGCAACCGTCGAATCCATCGCCATGATCACCGGCTCCATCCTCTCCAAGAAGCTCGCCTCCGGGCTGGAAGCGCTGGTGATGGATGTGAAAGTGGGCTCCGGCGCCTTTATGCCGACCTTCGAAGCCTCCGAAGAGCTGGCCAAGAGCATTGTGGCCGTGGCCAACGGTGCCGGTTGCCGCACCTCTGCGCTCTTGACCGATATGAACCAGGTGCTAGCCTCCAGCGCCGGTAACGCGGTGGAAGTGCGTGAAGCTGTGCGCTACCTGACCGGTGAATACCGCAACCCGCGGATCCACGAAGTGACCATGGCGCTGTGTGCCGAGATGCTGATCTCCGCCGGTCTTGCCAGCGACGAGCGCGATGCCCGCACCAAGCTGCAGGCGGTGCTGGATAACGGCAAGGCGGCCGAGATCTTCGGTCGCATGGTGACAGGTCTCGGTGGCCCGGCCGATTTTATGGAGCGTTACGACGCTTACCTGCCCAAAGCCGCCATCGTGCGCCCGGTCTTTGCGGCCAACAGCGGCTTCGTGACCGCCATGGATACCCGCGAGCTGGGTCTGGCCGTGGTCGCTATGGGCGGTGGTCGCCGTGCTGCCGGTGACAAACTTGATTATGCGGTCGGTCTGACCGACTTTATCCGCCTGGGTCAAAGCGTCGATGCTGACAAGCCGATCGCGATGATCCACGCTCAGACTGAAGAGCAATATGCTCAGGCTGCCAGCATGGTGCAGGCGGCTGTCCGGATTGGTGGCGAGCGGCCGGAGGCACTGCCTGAAGTGTACCGCCGTATCACCCTGGCCGATTTGTAACAAGGGGAAGACCCATGAAACGTACCTTTATTCTGATGATGGACTCTTTCGGTATTGGCGCTGCTGCCGACGCCGACAAGTTCGGAGATGTGGGCGCCAACACCCTTGGCCATATCGCCAAGGCGTGTGCGGCAGGTGAAATTGAAGGCCGTGGCGCCCTCAATCTGCCGAACCTCAACAAGCTGGGTCTGGGCCACGCTTGCGAGCAGGCCTCCGGCTACTTCCCGGAAGGGCTGAAAAAAGATATCGAGGTGGTCGGTGCCTACGGCTTTGCTCAGGAGCTCTCCTCCGGCAAGGATACCCCGTCCGGTCACTGGGAGATCGCCGGCGTGCCCGTGCTGTTCGAGTGGGGCTACTTCAAGGATCACCACAACAGCTTCCCGCAGGAGCTGCTGGACGCCATCGTCGAGAAGGCTGGTCTGCCGGGCTATCTCGGTAACTGCCACGCTTCCGGTACCCAGGTGCTGGACGATCTGGGCGAAGAGCACATGAAGACCGGCAAGCCGATCCTCTACACCTCTGCCGACTCCGTGTTCCAGATTGCCTGCCACGAAGAGACCTACGGCCTCGAGAAGCTCTATGAGCTGTGCCACATCGTGCGCGAGTTGCTGGAGCCCTACAACATCGGCCGCGTGATTGCGCGTCCGTTCGTAGGTACTGGCAAGGGCAACTTCAAGCGCACCGGCAACCGTCACGACTACTCAGTGCTGCCGCCGGCGCCGACCGTGCTGGATTACATGAAAGATGCGGGCGGTCAGGTGGTCTCCATCGGCAAGATCGCCGACATCTATGCCCAGCAGGGCATCACCAAGCAGGTGAAAGGGACCGGTCTGACCGAGTTGTGGGATCGCACGCTGGAAGAGGTGAAAGCGGCCGGTGACAACACCATCGTCTTCACCAACTTCGTCGACTTCGACTCCTCCTACGGCCACCGCCGTGACGTTGCCGGTTATGCCGGTGCGCTGGAGTATTTCGATTCCCGCCTGCCAGAGCTGTTTGAGCTGCTGCAAGATGGCGACGTGGTGGTGCTGACTGCCGACCACGGCTGCGACCCGACCTGGGGTGGGACCGACCACACCCGCGAATACATTCCGGTGCTGTTCTTCGGCAAGCCGGTCAAGGCCGGCTCCGTCGGTCGTCGCGAGACCTTTGCCGATATCGGCCAGAGCATCGCGGCTTACCATGGCCTGCCGAAACTGGCGTACGGTACCAGCTTCCTGTAATTTACCCGCCCGCCACTTCGGCGGCGGGCAATTTATAAAACAATAAAACTCAACCTAGTGTGAAGGAATCAAGAGAATGGCAACTCCTCATATCAATGCGAAAGATGGCGCCTTTGCTGATACCGTGCTGATGCCGGGCGACCCCCTGCGCGCCAAGTACATCGCTGAAACTTTCCTGGAGAACGTCGAGCAGATCTGCGACGTGCGCAACATGTTCGGCTTTACCGGTACCTACAAGGGCCGTCGTATCTCCGTCATGGGTCACGGCATGGGTATCCCGTCCTGCTCCATCTACGCAAAAGAGCTGATCACCGATTACGGTGTGAAGACCCTGATCCGCGTGGGCTCCTGTGGCGCCGTGCGTGAAGACGTGAAACTGCGTGACGTGGTGATCGGTATGGGTGCCTGCACCGATTCCAAAGTAAACCGTCTGCGCTTCAAAGATCACGATTTCGCTGCCATCGCCGACTTCGACCTGGTTGCCAATGCCGTGCAGGCCGCCAAGAACAAGGGCGTTGCCGTGCGCGTCGGTAACATCTTCTCCGCCGACCTGTTCTACACTCCGGACCCCTCCATGTTCGACGTCATGGAAAAATACGGCATCCTGGGTGTCGAGATGGAAGCCGCCGGTATCTACGGCGTGGCCGCAGAGTACGGTGCCAAGGCGCTGACCATCTGCACCGTTTCCGACCATATCCGTACCGGTGAGCAGACCACCTCTGAAGAGCGTCAGCTGACCTTCAACGACATGATCGAAATCGCACTGGATTCCGTCCTGCTGGGCGACAAGTAATTCCCTCGCGAATAAGAAACGGCGGCCTTCTGGCCGCCGTTTTTGTATCCGCTCTCTGGTCGTGCCATCAGTTTTCCGGAGGTGGCGCGGGGGGCGTACTCTTTTTCTTGTGCTTGCGCACCCGCATGTAGTTGCGGCGCACGCCGTAGGAGATGAGCACCCCGGCCAGCAGGGCAACCAGCAACATCAGCCGCTGTTTCTCCTGCACCACCTTGAGTCGGGTGTCCTTGTCTGCCAGCATCTGCTGCTCTTCCAGGGTGATGCGCAGGAAGCCGATGGTCTGCTCGCGATCCCGGATCTCCTGCACGAACTGGATCCGCCCCTTGCCCTGCTCCGGCAGTGACTTGTTATCGCTGCCGATGGGCAGCAGGCTCTCCAGCGGCACCGCCTGCTCAGACTGGGCGAGGGGAATGCCGCGTCCATCGTAGAGGGTGGCATCGAGGATCTCCGGCTCGGCTGCCAGATCCCGCGCCAGCCGCTCCAGTTCGCTGCTCTTCTCCTCCTTGATCCAACGTTTCATGTCTCGGGAGGCATAGGCGACCAGCGCCTGTGCCCGGTTGCGCGCTTCGCTGTGCAGCGAGGCCTGGCTTTCACCCTGCATATGAATAAGCACACCGAGCACCCAGCATCCGAGCAGGATACCGGCACCCAGGCTGAGAACACGTTTGATGGGAAGATGACGCTGCAAGCGCGAGACCTCATGGTAACAAGGAGTGGCGGGATCTTGGCGCTTGCCTGTACAAAAAGCAATACGCTACTCTGGGCCAGCATTGTTAACCCCCTGATCACCAAGGAAGGCGTATCCCTTATGTTGTTGTCCCGGCTCCCCCCTCTGTTATCCGATTGGCCCGCGTTGTTGTCCGGCTCACCCTGTTGGCAGCTCCACGCAGATGCGTTGCAACCGACAGAGACTCCGCAGGCTGGCGGCTGGTTGGTGCTGTTTGGCAAGGGGCTGGGCGCATCCCATCTGGCGTGTCTGTCACCTTTGTTGGCTGCACAGGGGTTGGCGGCCACCCTCTATCCTCCCACCGAGGTGGCGGGCGTGCCGTTGCTGCTGCTTGGCTGCGATCGCTTCTCTGCCGAGTTGGTGGCCGAGCTCAAGAGCGGTGAGTGGGAGATCGATCTCTGCCATCTGCCCGCGCTACCGACCCTGAACGAGCCCGGCCTGCTGGTGATGGATATGGACTCCACCGCGATCCGCATCGAGTGCATCGACGAGATTGCCCGACTTGCCGGGGTTGGCGAGCAGGTGGCGGCAGTGACGGCCGCGGCGATGCAGGGCAAGCTGGAGTTTTCCGACAGCCTGCGCAATAGGGTGGCCCTTCTGGCAGGGGCGCCGGTCACCATTCTCGACGAGGTGGCGGCATGGATGCCCTGGATGCCGGGCTTGCAGCTGATGGTCGATACCCTCAAACAGGCGGGGTGGCGTGTGGCAATCGCTTCCGGCGGTTTTACCCGCTTTGCCGGCCAGCTGCAGCGGGAGCTGGGGCTCGATGCCATCTTCGCCAACGAACTGGCGGTGGATGGGGGCCAGCTGACCGGCAAGGTGAGCGGGCGCATTGTTGATGCCAGCGTCAAGGCCGAGGTGTTGCAGCAGCTTGCTCAGGAGTACGGCATTGCTGCCGCCCAGACCGTGGCCATCGGCGATGGTGCCAACGATCTCAAAATGATGGGGATCGCGGGCCTTGGCATCGCCATTCACGCCAAGCCGCAGGTGCGGGCGCAGGCGGCGGCCACCCTCAATCATCACGATCTGGAGGGGGTGATCTGCCTGCTGGCGGCGCGGGCCTGCAGCGAGCAACGTTGGGACAAGCGCTAACAGTGTTTCAAGGAGGAAACCCATAAAAATGGAATTGTTGCAGCAGTCTCTGTTTATCCCCTGTGGTGGCCATCAATTGCATGTGCGCCACATCAAACCCCGGGTCGCCGTGCATGGCGAGCCGATCCTGATGGTGCATGGCGCCATCGAGAACGGGCGGATCTTCTATACCGAATCGGGCAAGGGGCTGGCCTGCTTTCTGGCCCGCCACGGCTATCAGGTCTATGTGGCTGATTTGCGGGGGCGGGGGCTCAGCACTCCGGCCATCGCCGAGCAGGCGGAGCACGGTCAGCATGAGCTGATCACCGAGGATCTGCCCGCCCTGCAGCGCTGGATTGCCGAGCGCCATCATGGCTTCAAGGTGCACTGGGTGGCCCACTCCTGGGGGGGGGTCATCATGGCCTCGACCCTGGTGCGTTTCCCCGAGCTGGCGGAGCAGGTGGCCAGTCTGCTGTTTTTTGGCACCAAGCGCGGCGTGTCGGTGCACAATCCCGAGCGCTGGCTGAAGGTGGATCTGATCTGGAATCGGCTGGCCCCCTGGCTGGCCCGCCGCCGTGGTTTTCTGGCTGCTCGCACTCTGAAGATCGGTGCTGACGACGAGCCGCTGCGCTATCTGCAGGAGACCATCCCCTGGGTCAAGTGCGGCCCCTGGCAGGATCCTCACGACGGTTTTGCCTATGACGAGGCGGCGGCACGGGTCAACTGGCCACCGCTCTGGATGATCTCGGCCAAAGCGGACAAGGTGCTGGGTCACCCGACCGATGTGCGCCGTTTCAGCGACGAGATGGGTTCGGCCACTCGTCACACCCGATTGGGGCGGGACAACGGCAACCACCTCGATTATGACCACATCAATATGCTGACCGCCCCGCAGGCCCAGGAGGATCACTTTCCCCAGATCCTCGACTGGCTGCTCAATCCGCAGGCGGCATGACAAAAAACAGGGCGCATTGAGCGCCCTGTTTCATTTCTGTATGTTCCGGGATCTTCAGTTCAGCGACGGCGTGATGCCAAAGCGGAACAGGGTTGCCTGGGTGGTATCTGTCAGTTCGCCCACCCCCACCACGCTCCATAGCTCCTCTTCCAGCTTGCGCGCCTTGTGGATGGCGAACTTGGCGATGTAGTCCAGCTCGTTGGCGATGAAGTTGGTGTCGGGCCGTCCGGTACGGGAGATGCCGACCAGCACCGAGTAGAACTCCCCCTGTTGCTGCGCCAGCTCGATGAACTGACGCTTCTCTTTGACATTGGCAAAGCTGCTGGCCAGCCGGCTGCTGAAGATGGGCAGGCCGGCCTTGGTCTGGATGCTGGCGATATAGACCTCATCTTCTCTCGGTTTGTCCTCCCGCTCGATGGCGCGCAGCGGGTTCATCAGCAGCTCCTTGAGCAGCTCCCCCTGAAACAGCGGGTAGAGGTTCTCCTGCTCCGGCAGCTCAGCACAGGCTTGCAGCAGCCGCTGCAGACTGCGCGGTTGCAGGGATTTGCCGATGGAGGCCGGTTTGGGCGCGCCTTTCAGCTTGTTGACGTAGACCGGTGAGTTGAACAGGTGGTGGGTATAGATGTTGCGCAGGGCCCGCGCCAGCCCGCGATAGCGGCGCTGCTCCTGCGCCGCCTTGAGCTTGTTCTGGTTGCTCTCGATCAGCAGGCTGAAGAATTGGCGGCCGGTATGGCGATCCGAATCCCCTTCGATGCAGAGGTGCAGCACGGTGCGGGTCATGTTGAGACTGACCAGCCGGTAGGAGAGACGCTGCAGATCCATGCTCTTGGAGAGCTCCTGCAAGCGGGGCAGGGCGATGGTCACCACATCGTTCTTCTCGCCGATAAAGGCATCTTCCAGCTCGATTTGCAGGCCGTGAGTCGAGATGTCGCGGGTCCAGCCGATCCAGGATTTGCCGTTGTGATGGATGGCGACCGCGGTCTTGTGGATGTAGCGCGACTCCTTACGAAGCTGAACATAGTGCAGGGTCTCGATCTCGAACGGGGCAACCCCCTGTTCGTGACCAAAGCGCTGCAGCTCGTTGGCGTTGTTGCTGACCCCTTCCTGATGGAACTCTTCTCGCTGGGACTCCTGGCCGATCTCCTGCAGCAGGCCGCAATAGCCGATCTGCTTGAGCCGCTCGAGCAGCAGGATGTCTTGTAACTGCGGATTGTCCTGCCCCTGCAGTTGCCCCACATCCGCTTCGACCAGATCGCATGCCTCCAGCGTGAACTTGTAGACACGCCAGCTGGGCCGGCGTGAGCCCACCTGGAAGAAGAGGGCGGTGAGGCCACTCTGGCGCAGCTCCTCAGCGGTGGCGGAGAAGAAGTAGATGTGGCTGCGCACCGTGTGGGTAAAGCAGTAGATGATGGTCTCGGTGGTGGTGCCGGGGGCCGGGCAGAGCCGTTTCATCCGCTCCGCGCTGAAAAGGCCCGCGAGGGCATCGCGGTTTTTCTCATCGCGCCAATACTCCAGCAGGTGCTGGTTGTTTTCCGTACGCAGGGCAATCTCGAGATTGGGGCTGTCGCCGGTGCCGAAGAAGAGCGGCATACCGGTCATCCGCGGCAGGTAGAACTGCTCATACCCTTTGATGATGGCGGCGGAGAGCAGATAGTCGACGCTGACCCGATAGCGGATCTTGTTGGCATCGATAAAGTCGCTGAGGAAGGCATCAAAGGCTGGCTGTTCGCCGGAGCGCACCAGCCGCAGCCAGTATTTCCCCTCTTTGCTCTCTTCGCCGAGGATCTGATAGCCGACCGGCTGGTGCAGCACCGGATTAGGGGTGTCCCGCTCCAGTCCGGTAAAGAAGACCTCCACCTGGGCGCCGGTGTGATAGCTCGGCAGATAGGGGACCGAGACCCGCATGCCACCCAGCGAGAGATCGGAACTCTTGGCGAACAGCTTCTCACCATCCTGAAACTTGATCAGCACCGGCGAGCTGAAGTGCATCCGCTCCTGACGGCGGCCGTAGTAGCTGGCAAAGGCAATGGTGTTGACATCATATTGCCGGAAGGGGCTGGCCGGGGGAGACAGCTGACCATCCACACGGGCGTTGTGGTGCTGCTTTTGCCACTGTTGCAGCGCCTCGTAGACACCGAGGGTATAGATATCGCGGTAGAGATAGCACTGGGACTGGAACAGGGCAATCGCATCGGCGGGCATGAAGTGAGTGATGCCGTCGAACTCATGCACCAGGCACTCATCCTCCAGCTCATCGCGCATGTCGATGACCCTGCGGCAGGGGGAGCACTTGCGCTTGAGCTCCATCTTGATCAGAAAACGGCTGTTGCTGTTTTCCTCCTGAGTCATGCGGTTGAAGATCTCCTCGAAATCTTTCTCCCGCAGCAAGGGGACGAGTTGTTCAATCAGATGTTGCTGGTGTTCTGAATCCATTTGTTCCTGCCACGGAAAGTCACTTTTCCGATTCTGGGTTTGATCTGTCGGTCGCAAACAAGTATATCAAGCAGGAATTCATCCTGTCCCCGAGTTATCAATGGCCAAAAATAAAACTGCTTATGTTTGTTCCGAATGTGGTGCCGACTTCACACGCTGGCAAGGTCAATGCAGCGAGTGCAAGGAGTGGAATACCATTACCGAGGTGCGCCTCGGCTCGGTGAGCCCCGCTGGCAAGAGTGCCCGTTACACCGGTTATGCCGGCGCGGTCGGCAGTCAGGTACAGACACTGGCAGAGATTGCCACCACCGAAATTCCCCGTTTTACCTCAGGTTTCAAGGAGCTGGATCGGGTGCTTGGTGGCGGTGTGGTGCCAGGCTCGGCCATTCTGATCGGCGGCAACCCGGGGGCGGGCAAGTCGACCCTGCTGCTGCAGACCATGTGTGGTCTCGCAGAGCGGATGAAAACACTCTATGTCACCGGCGAGGAATCGCTCCAGCAAGTCGCGATGCGGGCCAACCGTCTTGGGCTACCCACCGACAAGCTGCGGATGCTCTCCGAGACCAGCGTCGAGCAGATCTGCCTGATTGCTCAGCAGGAGCAGCCGCAGATCATGGTGATTGACTCCATTCAGGTGATGCATGTGGCGGATGTGCAATCGTCCCCAGGTTCTGTCTCTCAGGTACGTGAAGCGGCGGCGCTGCTGACCCGCTATGCCAAACAGAATCATGTGGCCATCTTCATGGTGGGTCATGTGACCAAGGATGGCAGTCTGGCGGGTCCCAAGGTGCTGGAGCACTGCATCGACTGCTCTGTGCTGCTCGATGGTGGCCATGACTCCCGTTTTCGGACTCTGCGCTCTCACAAGAACCGCTTCGGTGCGGTCAACGAGCTGGGGGTCTTTGCCATGACTGAACAGGGGATGCGCGAGGTGAGCAACCCCTCCGCTATCTTCCTCAGCCGGGGGCAGGAGCAGGCGCCCGGTTCCATCGTCATGGTGATCTGGGAGGGCACCCGGCCGCTGCTGGTGGAGTTGCAGGCGCTGGTGGATTACTCCCAGCTCTCCAACCCGCGGCGGGTGGCGGTGGGGATGGATCACAACCGACTCGCCATGTTGCTGGCGGTGCTGCACCGTCACGGCGGGTTGCAGATGGCGGATCAGGATGTCTTCATCAACGTGGTCGGCGGGGTCAAGGTCGAGGAGACCAGTGCGGATCTGGCGCTGCTGCTGGCGATGGTCTCCAGCTTCCGGGATCAGGCGCTGCCCAAGGATCTGGTGGTGTTCGGCGAAGTGGGTCTTTCTGGTGAAATTCGCCCGGTGCCGTCCGGTCAGGAGCGGTTGCAGGAGGCGGCCAAACACGGTTTTCGTCGCGCAATCGTGCCGCACGCCAATGCCCCCAAGCATCCCATCGAAGGGATGGAAGTGGTGCCGGTCAAGAAGCTGTCAGAGGCACTCGAGGCGCTGTAATCCCTCAGCATTGCAATCGAGACAACCGCACAACGAAAAAAGAGCGCCTCGGCGCTCTTTTTTATGGGCTGGAACCTGCCATCAGGGCTGGCTGTGTTCCAGATGCTCGCTCAGCAGTTGTTCCAGCTCGCGGTGGAGCAGCTCTTCGTCGCCGACGTTAAGCTCGATCATCCGCTTGAGATGGGTGGCACTGTCGATATCGATGTGATGGCAGTAGAAACCCAGCTTCTTGCTGGCTTCGTGGGTCAGCTCGACCTGCATCTTGATTTCGATATCACTACCGCTTAGCACAAAGCTGAGTTGGTACTCCTTGTTGTCACGACTCTCCCAGTCGTCGGGGCGGATCAGCAGGGCCCCCTGCAAGGAGACGTCGACAAGCTGGGTCTGCCACTTCTGTTCCCCCTGGGTGAGTTCTGCCATGGTCAAGTAGAGGATCCGTGCAAAACGGCGGCGCTCAGACATGCTCATCTCCTGTATGCAATAAGTGTGGACGCTAGGGTCATTGCTCTGAGTGTAATCCACCTTGGTTGCCAGTATCTTGAACTTGCTCCGAAAATGGCATTCAGGCTTGCTGGGTACTCAAGGATTCCACCACATGAAGCGCCTTGACCAGGCGGTCTTCCTGTTTGAACCGCTCTTCCAGAACCGGACCCAACTCGTTGAGATCATCATCCAGTAGCAGCAATTGGGCCTCGTCGGCATCACTGTATTTGTCGTTGAACTCGAGGGCGAATTCAGTGCTGTTACGAATATGGGGATAGATGCGCTTGGCCAGCTCCAGTGTTTCGCCGCTGGCTTGCTCGAAGGCGGTGACGACGTGGTGGTAGATTTCGAAATGGCCCGCACTGACATAGTCGACCAGGCGGTCGCAAAACTGATGCAGCTCTTCTGTTTTGGGCAGGCTGCGTTGCTTGGTCCGCGCCGGAGTGAGGCCTGCCAGCTGCATGTATCCGACCAGCAACGCTTGCCTTGCATCCAGCCAGTCGTCGATAGCCTTATGCTTGCCTGCCAGCGCCTGCTTGGTCTGTTCCAGTTTCGTCAACATAATCCCTATCCCTCCGTGGGGCAAAGGCTGGCCGATTGTTCGGTATTCCGAGCCGTTTGAGCAGTGACACAACCTATAACTAGGGAAAATCTGGGCAAGCGTCAATAGCCATGGGGGGATAATGTTAAGTGGCGAAGAAATAGTCTGCAGATTGTGTCTGCGTGCTAGCAGGTTTCAGGCCTGCTCACGGTTTTTCGCGTGTGGAATGTGACTATTTCCGCAGATCTTGATGAAAACCCCAGCGTTTGACGCGTTCGGCTCGATAAAGGCTTTGCCTGTGCGTTTTTTTTTGCATAGAGTGACCCAGCGCTAAATGCCCGATCATAAAGGAAATGTTATGAACAAAGCTCAACTTGTCGATGCGATTGCCGCCAAAGCAGATCTGAGCAAAGCTCAGGCCAAAGTGGCTCTGGAAGAGATCATCAATGGTATTACCCAGAGCTTGAAAGAAGGCGATGCTGTGCAACTGGTCGGTTTTGGCACCTTCAAGGTCACCCACCGCGCAGGCCGCACCGGTCGTAACCCGCAAACTGGTAAAGAGATCCAGATTGCTGCTGCCAACGTGCCTTCATTCGTGGCTGGCAAGGCTCTGAAAGACGCCGTCAAGTAAGTCCGAAAGTCTGTTTTGTCCAATGCCAGTCAGCTCGCTGACTGGCATTGTTTTTATGGGATTCTCCCATCCTTCCTATTAGTCCTTCCTGACTTTTCCTTCTGTCAGCCTCGTTGCGGCTGAGGCCTTATGCCGTCTGGGGGCCGGATGGCAGCGGCCAGATCCGCTCATAGGCCCAGGTAAAGACCATGATGTAGACGAGATAGAAGGCGACGAAGCCGAGATCCAGCATCAGGGCGTCCCACACTCCCAAATCGAGCCAGAACATGACGCAGGGGAGGGAGAGCATCATAAAGCTCGCCTCATAGCCAAACGCGTGCAGGAAGCGGTCCAGTGGTCGTTTGTTGGTGCGCCCGCACAGTTTGAGCAACCCCTTGTCGAACAACAGGTTCCAGCCGTAGGTCCAGGTAGTGGCGACGATGGAGAAGAAGATGGCCAGTGAACCGACCTCGGCGACGCCCTGACCGAACAGCTGGGTGATCAGCGGTGCGACCAGTGCCAGCCCGATGCCTTCGTAGAGAACCAGATAACGAAGTCGATCAGGGGTGGTGCGAAGTTGAGTACTACTCATGGGGATATGCCTCCTGTGGGAGGCGCATTCTAATCAGGGAGTGGTTAAAAGAGAAGCAGCGGCCCGTCGTGACTGGCGTTGAGGGGCATGATGATGCCCCCTCTTTGCGATACGTCTCTATTGCCAATTTGGGCGTTAGCCCTGAGTGGTCAAGTCTGCGACTCAGGCGCCGGTTGGCGTGACCCGTGTCAGCATGGCAAAGCCCTCTTCCACTTGTGTGAGCTCTACCTTGACCTCCCCCAACTCGGTGAGCGAGGCAACATGAGTGCCACCACAGGGAATGGTCACCTCCTGGCCTTCCAGCATGCAGTGCCAGTAACGGGAATCGATGATCGCCTCGCCAGCGCGGCTACGGCGGATCTCGCCTCCGGCTGCGATCCAGTCGGCCAGTTGCTGGTTGACCTTCTCTTCAATCAACGCCAGATCTGCTAGCAGCGCCTCGCTGTTGACCCCCTTCTTGCGCAGGCTCTTGCCGATGCGGTACTGCTCCCGTGATCCGCAAGGCTCGACCCGCGAGCTTTGAATAGCCAGGCGGTCGAAGTCGGGCTGGCCCAGTGCATCACGCTCGCTTACCTCCTTGCGCCAGTAGGGAGTTAGTACTCGATTGAGCGCCAGCGCGGCCAGATGGCAGCCGCTATGGCCCAGACTCAGGGCATGGCGGGCGGCGCTATCTACTTGCAATTCGACCTGGCTGCCAACGGCTAGCGCGTGGTCTCCGGTCAGCGGGTGGACCACCACGAAACGCCACCCCTCTGCACCCCGCTTGACCGGAATGGCAGTATCGACGAACAGCTCGCCATCCTGGCTGATGGCCCCCATTCGGCAAGGGCCAATGGTTGCTTCGCCCCCTTCCCAGCGAACATGGCCCACATCCCCCGGCTGATCGGGCCAGAGGTGGCTCTGGGGATGAAAGGGGGTGAGGTCGGTGACCAGCAGCGTGGTGTCACCGCGCTGGCAGCAGACCACGCTGGCCTGCTCCTGATGATGGCCCAGTACGAAGCTGGCTCGGGTATGTTCCATGGCAAGGCTCCCGCAACGATAAATGAGAAGAGAAAGCGGCAGCATACGCCAAAGTACGAAAGGGCTCATTAACCAGTGTTCATGTACAGGATCTTTAGCAGCAACCAATTGAAATAGATATAAAAATGGCTTCGATTGTGATCTGATTTTATCGCCAAACAAAACCGCCACGCACGAAGCCATGACCATTATCGATGCCAACCACTATCTTGAGCAACTTCTCTCTCCTGCCGAACTCGACCGCATTGCCCGTGACTGCCAATTTTGCTTGCGCAAACGAGCCATTACGCCTGCCATGCTGGTGACTGCACTCTTGCGGGCACTTGGCTGCGACCAGGTCGATGGTATCGCTGGATTGCACCATCATTTCAATGCCTTGCAACTGGTTGATGCCCATCAGGTTTCCTACAAGCCCTTTCACAACCAGTTGCGCAAAGCGTCGTTCGCCCTGTTCATGAAGGCGCTGGTTGAACGGGCTATCGCCTTGCGTATCGGCCAACAGATGAAGACTGCATCCCTTGGCGCATTCAAACAGGTGTTGTTGCAGGATGGTACTTCCTTTGCCGTCCACAAAAGCCTGGCCGAAGTGTTTCCGGGAAGGTTCAAGACCATTAGCCCGGCGGCAATCGAGTGTCATATGCTCATGTCTCTATTGGAGCAAAGTCCAGTTTGCATGCAGGTCTCTGCCGATACGGCGTCAGAGCGCCAGTTCCTGCCTGAGCCCGAGCGGCTCAATAACAGCCTGCTGTTGGCGGACGCGGGTTACATCGATATGGCCTACTTTGCGAAACTAAACGAGGCGGGCGGTTTCTATCTGGTCAGGGGTAGTAAGAGCCTGAACCCGAAGATTATCCGGGCATGGCGCGGTGACGAACGGGAAGTGCCGAAGCTGGCGGGCCTGTCACTCAAGGATGCTGGACGGCGGCACTGTCGGGCAGAGGTACTGGATATGGTGGTGAAATCGGGCAAGTTCGAGTATCGGCTGATCCGACGCTGGTTTGCCGAGGAGAAACGGTTCTGTATCTGGATGACCAATCTGCCACGAGAGGCATGGCCAGCAGAGCGGGTGATGAGCCTGTACCGCTGTCGTTGGCAGGTGGAGCTGCTGTTTAAGGAGTGGAAGTCGCACAACCGGCTCAAGGGCTTTGTGACAGGTCAGAAAGCCATTGCCGAGGGGCTGGTGTGGGCCAGCCTGTTGTCGCTGGTGATGAAAAGACGGGTAGCTCAGACGCTGATGGGGGACGGTTTATCCACACTGAAAGCGGCGAAAAATAGCGGAACCTGGTGGTTCCCGTTATTGGAAGCGGTGGCTCATCGGGTGTTGGTGGAAATAAGAGAGCGTCTGGAATGGGCTGCCGTTTACTTGGCGAAAAATGCCCGTCGAACCAAGCAGCGAAAATCGATACAGAACAGGACCTTAGAAGGAATTTCAAATGAAGTGTTTTCTTAAGGTCCTGTATATG
>NZ_JBFODS010000090.1:0-57539 GCF_040908445.1 Aeromonas sp. R10-2
CCCCCGGTGTCAGAATAGTTGTCGCCTAATCTGAATAATCTAAATGTGAAGACCGGGGGCGGATAAAGAGTGTCGAATGGCTCGTTATTCAAGTGAGCGCAAGGCTGCTTTGCTCAAGAAGCTGCTGCCGCCCATCAATATGTCGGTGGCCGAGTTGGCTCGGCAGGAAAACATCAGCGAGGTCACTCTGTATAATTGGCGCAAACACGCCAAAGACGGAGGGTCTCCTGTGCCCGGGGACAACAAACTGACCGATGAATGGCCCGCCGAGGCCAAGTTCGCCGTCGTGCTGGAAACCGCTGCGCTTTCCGAGATTGAACTCAGTGAGTACTGCCGCCGTAAGGGTCTCTATCCCGAGCAAGTCCAGCAATGGCGCCAAGCCTGTATTCTGGGCCAGCAATCCGCTCGTACCTTACAACAGGCGGAGAAGGCACAGGCCAAAGCGGACAAGAAGCGTATCCGGCAACTGGAGCAAGAGCTGCGGCGCAAAGACAAGGCCCTGGCCGAGGCAGCAGCTCTGCTGATATTGCAAAAAAAGCTCGATGCCTACTGGAGCAACGTCGACGAGGACAACTGACCTCGTTGCCAGAGCGGCAGCAATACGTTGCATGGTGGCGCGAAGCGCTTGAAGCTGGCGCCCGCAAGCATCCTGCGGCCGAGGTGTTGGGGCTGAGTCTGCGCACGCTCCAGCGCTGGTTGGCCGGGCCTGAGCTGAGTGCCGATAGGCGACCGGATGCGGTTCGTTCCATACCTGCTCATGCATTGAGCCCAGAGGAGCGGCAGGCCGTGCTGGACGTCTGCAATAGCCAGGAGTTCGCCTCGTTGCCGCCGAGTCAAATTGTGCCACGGCTGGCCGACCAGGGGCGCTACTTGGCCAGTGAGTCGAGCTTCTATCGCATCTTGCGGGCGGCTGACCAGCAGCACAGGCGTGGCCGGAGCCAGCCACCGCGCCATGTGCCGGTACCAACCAGCCATACCGCGACTGGGCCCAATCAAGTGTGGTCCTGGGATATCACCTACTTGCCGTCACTCGTGCGCGGCCAGTATTACTACCTCTATCTGATAGAGGACATCTACAGCCGCAAAGGGGTGGGCTGGGAAGTGCATGAGCAAGAGTGCGGTGAACGGGCGGCGGCGTTGCTGCAACGGAGCATCATCCGCGAGCAGTGCTGGAAGCAGCCGCTGGTCTTGCACTCGGACAACGGCGCGCCAATGAAGTCAGTCACGCTGCTGACCAAGATGCATGACCTGGGTGTCACGCCCTCGCGGGGACGGCCTCGGGTCAGCAACGATAATCCGTACTCGGAGTCATTGTTCAGGACGCTGAAGTACTGTCCGCAGTGGCCATCAGACGGCTTTGCCAGTCTGGAAGCGGCCAGGGAGTGGGTGCGCGACTTTATGGCCTGGTATAACGAAGAGCACCGGCATAGCCGTATCCGCTTCGTCACACCCAACGAGCGGCATCGGGGTGACGATAAAGCCCTGCTGGCGAAACGGGATGCTGTGTACCAGGCCGCCCGAGCACAACACCCAGCGAGGTGGAGTGGCAAGACGCGAGACTGGACACCTATCGGTGCCGTGATGCTAAATCCGGAGCGGCCCGAGAAACCCGAGCCGGAGCAAAAAGAGGCTGCTTAAAACAGCTTTGCGCGACAACTATCTTGAAAAACGCCGATCGCCCTGTTTGAAAAGCTGGGCTTCCAGGCGCATGCAGGGCGCTATCAGCGCACGCTCCCCTTTGTCTGACCCGAGACCAGAGCCACAACGCCCTCGCCTCTCAGGGCGTTGTGGCAAGGATCAGACATAAAAAAACCGGAACCCAAGGGTTCCGGTTTTTTTCATTCCAGCCGAGGCTGGCAAACCAGCAAATTAAGCCTGGTTTTTAACTTCTTTCAGACCGCGGAAAGGAGCTTTGGCACCCAGAGCTTCTTCGATACGGATCAGCTGGTTGTACTTGGCAACACGGTCAGAACGGCTCATGGAACCGGTCTTGATCTGGCCAGCAGCGGTACCAACAGCCAGGTCGGCGATGGTCGCGTCTTCGGTCTCACCGGAGCGGTGGGAGATGACGGCAGTGTAGCCAGCGTCTTTGGCCATCTTGATGGCAGCCAGAGTTTCGGTCAGGGAACCGATCTGGTTGAACTTGATCAGGATGGAGTTGGCGATGCCGTTGTCGATACCGCGCTTCAGGATCTTGGTGTTGGTTACGAACAGGTCGTCACCAACGATCTGGATTTTCTTGCCCAGTTCAGCAGTCTGGTAGGCGAAACCTTCCCAGTCAGATTCGTCCAGGCCATCTTCGATGGAGACGATCGGGAACTTGGTGGTCAGGTCAGCCAGGAAGTCGGAGAAACCGTTGGAGGTGAAGACACGACCTTCGCCTTTCAGGTTGTACTCTTTCTTCTCTGCGTCGTAGAACTCGGAAGCAGCGCAGTCCATAGCCAGGGTGATGTCGGTGCCCAGTTTGTAACCGGCAGCGGCAACGGCTTCAGCGATAACTTCCAGCGCTTCGGCGTTGGATTTCAGGTTCGGAGCGAAACCACCTTCGTCACCAACTGCAGTGTTGTAGCCCTTGGACTTCAGCACTTTGGCCAGGTTGTGGAACACTTCTGCGCCCATGCGAACGGCTTCTTTCAGGGTCTTGGCGCCAACCGGCTGGATCATGAACTCCTGGATGTCGACGTTGTTGTCGGCGTGCTCACCACCGTTGATGATGTTCATCATCGGCAGCGGCATGGAGTAAACACCCGGGGTGCCGTTCAGCTCGGCGATGTGGGCGTACAGCGGCATGCCTTTGGCAGCAGCGGCAGCTTTGGCGTTAGCCAGGGAAACAGCCAGGATGGCGTTGGCGCCGAACTTGGATTTGTTCTCGGTACCGTCGAGGTCGATCATGATCTGGTCGACAGTGGCCTGGTCCTTGGCATCTTTACCCAGCAGAGCTTGAGCGATCGGGCCGTTTACGGCTTCGATGGCTTTCAGCACGCCTTTACCCAGGAAACGGCTCTTGTCGCCGTCACGCAGTTCCAGCGCTTCGCGGGAACCGGTGGACGCGCCAGACGGAGCGGCTGCCATACCAACAAAACCACCTTCCAGGTGAACTTCGGCCTCAACGGTCGGGTTACCACGGGAGTCGATGATTTCACGACCGATCACTTTAACGATCTTGGACATGTGTATTTCCTCAGGTTTCGTAAAAAAACAACAAAAATATGCCAAAAAAAGCGGCTGTGGCACAGTGCCCCAACCGCATTTATTTTCAATTACTTCAAATTACGCTTCTGATACTCGCCTGCCGCCTTCACAAAACCGGCGAACAGAGCGTGGCCATCACGAGGAGTAGAGGTGAACTCCGGGTGGAACTGCGCAGCCACGAACCAGGGGTGATCCGGGATCTCGATGATTTCCACCAACTTCTTGTCGGCGGAGAGACCGGTCACTTTCAGACCTGCCGCTTCAATCTGCGGCAGCAGCTTGTTGTTTACTTCGTAACGGTGACGGTGACGCTCGTAAATGGTCGGGCTGCCGTACATCTGACGCACCTTGGAATCTTCGACCAGGTGGCAGAGCTGGGAACCCAGACGCATGGTACCGCCCAGATCAGACTTCTCGGTACGGGTCTCGACGTTACCCTCTTCATCCACCCACTCGGTGATGAGGCCGACGACCGGGTACGCGCAATCTTTCTTGAATTCGGAGGAGTGAGCCCCTTCCATGCCCGCCACGTTGCGAGCGAATTCGATCATGGCGACCTGCATGCCGAGGCAGATACCCAGGTAGGGGATCTTGTTCTCGCGGGCATACTGGGCAGCCAAAATTTTGCCTTCCACACCGCGCTCACCGAAGCCACCCGGCACCAGGATCGCGTCCAGACCTTCCAGCAGCTCGGCGCCACGGGTCTCGATGTCCTGAGAGTCGATGTACTTGATGTTGACGGAGTGACGGGTCTTGAGACCACCGTGCTTGAGCGCCTCGTTGACGGACTTGTAAGCGTCCGGCAGGGAGACGTACTTGCCGACCATACCGATGGTCACTTCACCAGTCGGGTTGGCCTCTTCGTAGATAACCTGTTCCCACTCGGACAAGTCAGCCTCTTTGCACTCCAGACCGAAACGCTCGGTGAAGTAGGAGTCCAGATTCTGGGATTTCAGCAGTGCCGGGATCTTGTAGATGGAGTCGACGTCTTTCATGGAGATGACGGCGCGCTCGGGCACGTTGCAGAACAGGGCAATCTTGGCGCGCTCGTTGGCCGGAATGGCACGGTCAGAGCGGCAGATCAGCACATCCGGCTGGATACCGATGGAGAGCAGCTCTTTGACGGAGTGCTGGGTCGGCTTGGTCTTCACTTCACCGGCAGCAGCCAGGTAAGGAACCAGCGTCAGGTGCATGAACATGGCATTGTTGCGGCCCACTTCGGCAGCCAGCTGACGAATGGCTTCGAGGAACGGCAGGGACTCGATATCACCTACGGTACCGCCCACTTCGACGATGGCAACCTGATGGCCTTCGGCACCGGCAATCACCCGCTCCTTGATGGCGTTGGTGATGTGCGGGATAACCTGAATGGTGGCGCCCAGATAGTCACCACGACGCTCTTTACGCAGTACGTCGGCGTAGATACGGCCGGTGGTAAAGTTGTTGCGACGGGTCATCTTGGTGCGGATGAAACGCTCGTAGTGACCCAAATCCAGATCGGTTTCGGCCCCGTCCTCGGTTACGAACACTTCACCATGCTGGGTCGGGCTCATGGTGCCCGGATCCACGTTGATGTACGGGTCCAGTTTCATGATGGTCACATCCAGACCACGGGCTTCCAGAATGGCTGCCAGAGAAGCTGCGGCAATGCCTTTGCCGAGGGATGAAACAACGCCACCAGTAACAAAAATATATTTGGTCGTCATGCTGAACCTGAAAGAAGTTTAGGGAATTTTAAGGGGTGCTTCGGGGATGAAGCAGGACGGGGAAACAGTATACCAAAAACCCCTCTCCCAAACAATGAGCAAAAATCTATCAGGCTCACCGCCCCCCCATCTTGCGCCAAATCAACTTTGCTCGGTTTCCTTCGCCTTATCCCAGGCGGCATCGAGCTTTTCGAGGGTGCAATCGGTCATTTTCAAGCCTTCTGCGGCGATTATCTGCTCAACCTGACGAAAACGACGTTCGAACTTGGCGTTGGCACCTCGCAGCACCTGCTCCGGATCCTTGCCCAGATGACGCACCAGATTGACGGTGGCAAACAGCAGGTCGCCGAGCTCATCGCTCACCCTAGCCTCGTCCACATCGGCCATCAGCGCCTCTTCCATCACCTCGTCGATCTCTTCGTGGATCTTGTCCACCACAGGCCCCAACGTCTTCCAGTCAAAACCGACGGTGGCGCAGCGTTTCTGAATTTTGGCGGCGCGAGTCAAGGCAGGCAGCGAGAGCGGGATATCGTCCAGCACGCTCTCTTTGTCGAGGGCCGCCCGCTCTTTGGCCTTTTCCGCCTCCCAGTTCGCTTTTACCGCCTGCTCGCTGGAGAGATCTGCATCGGAAAAAACATGGGGATGACGGCGAATGAGTTTTTCGCTCACCGTATCGACGATATCGGCAAAGTCGAACAAGCCCCGCTCTTTACCCAGCTGGGCGTAAAACACCACCTGAAACAGCAGGTCGCCCAACTCCCCTTTCAGCCCCTGCCAATCCTCGGTCTCGATGGCATCGGCCACTTCGTAGGCCTCTTCCAGGGTGTGCGGCACTATGCTCTGGAAGTCCTGTTTCAGATCCCAGGGACAGCCGTTTTGCGGGTCACGCAAACGAGCCATGATGTCGAGCAGTTGGGGCAGATCGTAACGTTGGGACATGAGATATTCGCTTTCGATTTGTTCAAAAAGGGTCATAAATACAGACCGGCCACTGGGGCCGGTCGGTTCGCTATCAAAGCCGCTTGGCGCTGATCACGTCGTTGAGCTGACTGAGCTTGGCCAACGCCCGGTTGAAGGCGTTGATGTTGTAAATCTCCAGCTCCATGTCGATCTCGGCGGTCTGCTCGCGCACATTGGAGCGGGAGCGCACCCCCATCACATTGATCTTCTCGTTGGCCAGCACGGTAGTGATATCGCGCAGCAGGCCGGAGCGATCGTTGGAGATGATTCTGATGGTGAGGCCATAGCCGCCGGAGTAGTTCTCCCCCCACACCGCATCGATCAGCCGCTCAGGGTTGCGACGTGACAGCTCCTTGAGCTGCTCGCAATCTTCCCGGTGAATGGATACGCCGCGCCCCATGGTAATAAAGCCCTGAATGGAGTCCCCCGGAATGGGCTGACAGCAGCGGGCAATATGGGTCATCAAGTTGCCAACCCCTTCCACCACTATGTGGTCTTTGGGCTTGTGGCGCATCGGCGCATTGGCCTTCTGCTCCAGCTTCTCCAGCAAGCGGCGATCTTCCTCTTCCGCCGTCGGCTTGTTGTAGCAGGTGTCGAGATAGTTGAGCACCTGGTTGATGCGGATATCGCCACTGCCGATACCAGCCAGCAGATCGTCGGTGCTCTCCAGATTGAAGCGGCGCAGCATGTTGCCCTTGTCGATCTTGGACATGCTGAGGTTGTGGCGATCCAGCTCCTTCTCGAACAGCTCGCGACCGGCCACGATATTCTTGTCCCGATCCAGTTTTCTGAACCAGGTCGCCACCTTGGCCCGCGCCCGGCTGGAGCGCAGGAAACCGGCGTTGGGGTTCATCCAGTCGCGGCTCGGGTTCGGCTCTTTCTGGGTGATCACCTCCACCTGATCGCCGGTCTGCAGCGCGTAGGTGAACGGCACGATGCGGCCGTCAATCTTGGCGCCGATGCAGCGGTGGCCGATCATGCTGTGGACGTGATAGGCAAAATCAAGCGGGGTAGCGCCAGCCGGCAGGTCGATCACATCCCCTTTCGGGGTGAAGACGTAGACCCGGTCCTCGAACACCTGACTGCGCAGGTCTTCGAGCAGGGAGCCGCTTTCGGAGAGATCTTCCTGCCAGGCGAGCAGCTTGCGCAGCCACTCGATCTTGTCTTCGAAGGTGTTGGCCTTGCCGCCAGCCTGTGCCCCTTCCTTGTAGCGCCAGTGCGCCGCGACGCCGAGCTCGGCATCCTGATGCATCTGGTCGGTACGGATCTGGATCTCGACGGTCTTGCCTTCAGGCCCCACCACTACGGTGTGGATCGACTGATAGCCGTTGGGTTTGGGGTTGGCGACATAGTCGTCAAACTCGCGAGGAATGTGGTGGAACTGGGTATGGACGATGCCGAGCGCCGCATAGCAATCCTGCAGCCGCTTGGTCACTACCCGCACTGCGCGCACGTCGAACAACTCGTTGAATTCGAGGTGCTTCTTCTGCATCTTGCGCCAGATGCTGTAGATATGTTTCGGCCGACCGTACACCTCGGCGTCAACTCCCGCCTCTTTCAACCCATTACGCAGGGATTGCACAAACTCGCGGATGTAGCGCTCGCGGTCGAGCCGCTTCTCGTCGAGCTGCTTGGCGATCTGCTTGTAGGTATCCGGGTGCAGGTAACGGAAGGCGAGATCCTCCAGCTCCCACTTGAGCTGGCCGATGCCCAGACGGTTGGCGAGCGGCGCATAGATGTTGGTGATCTCCTGGGCCATCAGCACCCGGGTCTCTTCATCTGCCGTCTTCGCTTCCCGCAGGCAGGCGATCCGCTCCGCCAGCTTGATCACCACGGCACGCACATCCTCGACCATGGCAAGCAACATGCGACGCACGTTGTCGACCTGCTCCGGCGAGGTTTCGCTGCGATGGAGGGTTTGCAGGGAGCGGATGGCTTCCATCTCCAGCACCCCTTCCACCAGCTTGGCGATCTTGGAACCGAAGTCCTCGTCCATCCGCTCCTGGCTGATGAGACCGGCTTCGACGAAGGGGTAGATGATGGCCGCTTTGAGGGTGCCGATATCCATGCTGAGCATCTGCAGGATGCCCACCATTTCGATGCCGCGTACCAGCAGCTTGCTGGTCAGCGCCTCGTCACCGAGCGTCAGACAATACTGGTAGACGGTTCGCAGCTGATCCTTTTCACTGTCACTCAAGGAGAGCGAGCTGACCCACTCTTCCAGGGTGAAGTTGTCTTTCAAATGAATATCGCGAACCGCAACCATGGTATCAATCCTTTAAATTATCGGGCCGAAAGCTGTCACTTTCTCCCCTCATGAGATTGCCTCAAATGGGGATATCCAGCGCACTTTTCAAGGCATATTGTCCAGAAAGACAATAGAGCGCGCCAACAGGCCCTGCCGAACGACGAGGGTCTAGATTACCCCAATCACATCAGCTCAAACAGACGCAGACATGCCAGATTACATATCCGCATCGCCGCACTGATGAGCAGGATTACTTCATATACACACCTGCTCAAACAGCCGCAGACATGCCGGATTGCACATCCGCATCGCCGTACCGATGAGCAGGATTACTTCATATACACACCTGCTCAAAGAGTAACGAACATGCCGGATTGCACATCCGCATCGCCGAACTGATGAGTCATTTACTCCCGTTCAAACAGCGCCATGGACTCCAGATGACCGGTGTGAGGGAACATGTCGAGCATGCCGAGGCGCACCAGACGGTAACCCCCTTTCACCAGCACCTGACTGTCCCGCGCCAGGGTGACCGGGTTACAGGAGACGTAGACCACCCGCTTGGGGGAAAGTTTCACGACGTGTCCCATCACTTCCAGCGCGCCGGGGCGAGCCGGATCCAGCAGCACCAGATCAAACCCTTCCCGCGCCCAGGACATGCCGACGATGTCATCGCTCAGGTCGGCCTTGTAGAAACGGGCATTGGTGATGCCGTTGCGACGGGCGTTCTCTTCGGCCCGCTGCACCATGGCCAGTTCACCTTCGACACCCACCACTTCGCGAGCCTGACGGGCCAGCGGCAGGGTGAAGTTGCCGATGCCGCAGAAGAGATCGAGCACCTTGTCATCCTTGCTCGCCCCGAGCCATGTCAGCGCCTGCTCAACCATGCTCTGGTTGATGGGGCCGTTGACCTGAATGAAGTCACCCGGAGCAAATGCAAGAGACAGGCCATCCAGCGAGTAGGATGGGGAAAATTGTTGCTGCAGCGCTTCGATGCGATCATCGGCCGCCTGCAGATAGAGGTCGATCCCCTGCGCTTTTGCAAACTCCACCAGCAGGGCACGATCCGCCTCATTGGGGCGGCCGGTGTGGCGCAGCAGCATCATGATCCCCTGCTCGGCCTGGATTAGCTCCGCATGGCCCAGCTCGCGCTGGCTCTTGAGGCGATTGAGGCACTCACGCAGCGGGGCAATCAGCGCAGAGAGCGGCTCGGCCAGCACAGGGCAACTGTCGATCTCCACCAGATCGTTGCTGTTGCGGCGGCGGAAACCGACCCGGGTGCAGCGACCATTCTTGTCAAATTTGATGGCCAGACGACAGACCCGGCGGTAGGCACGATCTTCACCGGTCAGTACCGGCTCCAGTGCAGGCGCCTTGATGTTGCCCAACCGCTCGAACAGGCTGACCAGTCCCGCCGCCTTGGCGGCTTGCTGATCGGCAACCGACATGTGCTGGGCACTGCAACCGCCGCACTCGCGATAGTGGCTGCAAAAGGGAGCGATACGATTGGCCGCCGGGGTCACCACCTGTTGCAAGGCGGCGTGACCATACTGTTTTTTTTCTTCGGTGATGCGTGCCTTGACGGTCTCGCCGGGCAGTGCCCCTTCGACGAAGATCGCCTTGCCCTGATGGCGACCGATACCGACGCAGTGGTGATCGAGGGTGTCTATCGTAAATTCAATGCGTTGGAGCTGGGTGGACTTCTTTTGGGGCTTGAAAAACTGGGCCATAAAACTTGGTGCCTATAGGTGGCTATGTCATGATTGTGGAATCTGCTGCCGGGTATTGTCCCACAAGAATAATAGTATGACCAAATACGGCCACAGAGCCCGTGTATTGCCATCAACCCTATCGCCAACCCTGTTCACTGGTGGCCTGTTCGTATGACCAAATATGGCCTGAGAGCACGCGTTCTCGCCTTCACCATCCTGCCGACCCTGATCATCGGTGGCCTGATGGCCGGTTACTTCACCTTCCACCGCTACCAGCAGCTGGAAAACAACCTCATTGATCAGGGGATCAACATCATCGAACCGCTGGCGATAGCCAGTGAATACGGGATGACCCAGCACAGTCGCGAATCCCTCAAGCGACTGATTGGCCTGACCCATCGCAAGAACTCCCCCTTCATCAAATCCATCGCGGTTTTCACCCAGGACAACCAGCTGTTCGTCACCTCGAACTACCACCGGGATTTCACCCGGCTCAGGCTGCCCGATGGCGAGCCCATTCCGGATCTGACCAGCGTGACGTTTCAGGGGGATGACATCATTTTGCGCACCCCAATCCAGGCTGAAACCAGTCTGGATGGCTTCCCGCTGCCCAGCGATGTGGAGCCCCCGATGATCGGCTACATCTCGATGCAGATGGCGACCGACAGGGCCATGCTGCTGCAGTACCGCGACACCTTCTTTGCGGTGATCATGGTGCTCATCGGGGTGGCCTTCAGTACCCTGTTTGGCTTCCGGCTGGTCAAGAGCGTGACCCAACCCATCACCAACATGGTGCAGGCGGTGCACAAGATCAGGGAGGGGCGGCTCGATACCCGGGTCAGCGGCCAGCTCACCGGCGAGCTGGATATGCTGAAAAACGGCATCAACGCCATGGCCAAGGCGCTCTCCGAATATCACGAAGAGATGCAGCAGAATATCGATCAGGCCACCTCTGACTTGCGCGAAACCCTGGAGCAGATCGAGATCCAGAACGTCGAACTCGACATGGCCAAGAAACGGGCGCAGGAGGCGGCGCGGGTCAAGTCGGAGTTTCTGGCCAACATGTCCCACGAATTGCGTACCCCGCTCAACGGGGTCATCGGTTTTACCCGCCAGTTGCTGAAAACCAGCCTGACCCCGAGCCAGACCGACTACATGCAGACCATCGAGAAGTCGGCGCGCAACCTGCTTGGCATCATCAACGACATCCTCGACTTCTCGAAGCTGGAAGCGGGCAAGCTGCAGCTGGAGCATATCCCGTTCAGCCTGCGCGACACCCTCAACGAGACCATGCACCTGCTCGGTCCCAGCGCCCACGACAAGCAGCTGGAGCTCTCCCTGCGGGTGGATGCCGATGTGCCGGATTACCTCACCGGCGACCCCATGCGTCTGCAACAAGTGCTGACCAACCTCACCGGCAACGCCATCAAGTTCACCGAACAGGGCAACGTGGATGTCCATATCGAGCAGACCGGCAGTGGCAACCACAAGGTGAGGCTCAACGTCCAGATCCGCGATACCGGCATCGGCATCTCCCAAGAGCAGCAACATCAGCTGTTCCAGGCCTTCAATCAGGCCGACTCCTCCATCTCTCGCCGTTATGGCGGCACGGGCCTGGGCCTCGTCATCACCCAGAAGCTGGTGCAGCAGATGGGCGGCCAGATCCGCTTCGAATCGGAACTCGGCAAGGGCTCCATCTTCTCCTTCAGTCTGGATGTGGAGGTCTCCCCACTGCCCCAGACCGATCAACTGCCGCTGGATCGGATCCGTGGCAAACGGCTCTGGCTGCTGGAACCGGATCCCTTCGCGCAAGCCTCTCTGCTCGCCCTGCTGGCGGAGTGGCACCTCGACGTGCACCCACTGACCAGCGATGCTCCCTGGCCCGAGATGAGCGAGCAGGAGATGGTGATCATCGGCAGCAGCACCCTGCATACGCCGCAGCAGGTGATCGGCCGTCTCGACAGACTGAACGGCCAGCAGCAGAACACCATAGTGCTGCTCAGCAGCCACGAGCCAGCGCTCTATGAAGCTATGCTGGCCCATGGCGCCCAGCACTGTCTCTCCAAACCGGTCAACCACCGCAAGCTGCTGCACGCCCTGCTCTCGCCGGAATCGAGCCGCCAGAAGCTGCCCGCCCAGCCTGCGCCGCGCCAGTTGCAGCCAATCAAGGTGCTGGCGGTGGACGATAACGCCGCCAACCTCAAGCTGATCGCCGCCATGCTCAAGGAGATGGTGAGTCAGGTGGTGGTGTGCAAAAACGGCAAGGAGGCGGTCAAGCAGGCCCAGAGCCAGCCGTTCGACATCATCTTCATGGATATCCAGATGCCGATCATGGATGGCATCAGCGCCACCCAGGCGATCCGCAACCAGTCCCTCAACACCACCACCCCGATCGTGGCGGTGACCGCCCACGCCATTCCCGGCGAACGGGAGCGGCTGATCCGGCAGGGGATGGACGACTATCTGGCCAAGCCCATCGACGAGAGCATGCTGGCCCAGCTCATCACCGACTTTGCCCATCGCCGCCACCAGAATAATGGTGCCCAACAGATCGACTGGGCACTGGCGGTGCGGCAAGCGGCGGGGAAAGAGCATCTCGCCAGAGAGATGCTGACCATGCTGCTGGCCAGTTTCGACGAAGTGGAACCTGTGCTGGATAGCGCGCTGGCTGGCGAAATTGAAGATAGCGAGGTGTTGGCACAGCTCCATCGCCTCAACGGCGGCTGTGCCTATTCCGGGGTACCGGGACTTCAACGGCTGCTCTCCCAGCTGGAGCAACAGCTGCGTGACGGCGTGCCGGTGAGCGAGCTGGAACCCGAGCTGCTGGAGCTGCAAGATGCGCTAGAACTGGTGCGCCAGGAGGCGCCACGCTATCTCGGCAAGGCTTGATGAGCTTGATCTGAACTGTAGCGGCCCCCGCTTTTTCTGACGCGAGGGCTGCCAGATGGTAAAGTTGCGCCGTTTACACAGGAGTCAGCATGACCAACAACGATATTCTGCGCCGTCTGCGCTACGCCCTCACCATCAGCAACGACCAGATGGTCGAGATGTTTGCCAAGGGCAACCTGACGGTCACTCACGCCCAGCTGCACAGCTGGTTGATGAAAGAGGCGGCGGAAGGTGAAGAGCAAGAGGCAGGCTATGTCGCCTGTCCCGACTCGGCCCTGAGCCAGTTCCTCGACGGTTTCATCATCGCCCGCCGCGGCGTGCGCGAAGATGCACCGGCCCAGGTGATCCCGAACCGGATCAACAACAACATGATCCTGCGCAAGCTGCGCATCGGTCTCAACTTCAAGGAAGAGGATATGCTCGGCACCCTCAAGCTCGCCGACTTCAACCTCTCCAAGTCCGAGCTCAGTGCCCTGTTCCGCTCCAAGGATCACAAGCACTATCAGGATTGCGGGGATCAGATCCTGCGCAACTTCCTGATCGGTCTCACGGCCAAATACCGCGGCTGACCAGCCGCGCGACTGACCAGACAGGGCCTTCGACATGTGCCAGCGACTCACTCCTCCCACGCTCAGCAGCCAGGCTGCAGCAGGGGGATGGCGCTGGCACTGTCTTCTTCCCCTTTTCTTTCTACCACTGGTTCTGCTGCTGAGCGCCTGTACCCCGTCCGAGTACCAGCTCTCGACCCGCTATCAGAGCGCCAACCAGAACGAGCGGATCGCCTTTCTGATCCTCCACTACACCGACGAAGATGATGCCAACTCCCTGCGCCTGCTGACCGAGCCGGAGCACAAGGTGAGCGCCCACTACCTGATCCCCCGCGACAGCCACGAGACACCGCTCACCGTCTATCAGCTGGTGCCGGATAGCCAGCGCGCCTGGCATGTCGGACGCAGCCGCTGGCACCAATATGCCGGGCTCAATGCCAGCTCCCTTGGCATCGAAATCGTCAACCTCGGCTATCCAGCAGAAGATGAGCCGCTGGCCCCCGATGCCCGCCGCTGGCAACCCTATACCCCGCAGCAGATAGCTGCCGTCGGCGCCCTCAGCCGGGAGCTGGTCGCCCGCTACCAGATTCCACCGACCCAGGTGCTGGGCCACAGCGATGTCGCCCCCGAGCGCAAGCAGGATCCCGGCCCCCACTTCCCCTGGCGTCAGCTCTATCTGATGTACGGAGTCGGTGCCTGGCCCGATGAAGATCGGGTGGCCGAGATACTGGCCAGCCCCTTGCCCGACTGGGATGCAGCCATGTGGCAACAGCAGCTGGCCCGCTATGGCTATGGCCTGCCCCGGAACGGCCAGTGGGATGAGCAGAGCCGCGCCGTCATGGGCGCCTTTCAGCTCCACTTTCGCGCCAGCAAGGTCGATAGCAAACCGGACCGCGAGTGTCAGGCCATCCTGATGGCGCTGCTCGAAAAATACTTCCCCTAATCCTCATCCATTGCCCCCGTTGCTGCGTACTGTTTGATAGCCGTTAGCTATCAAACAGTTAGGCACAAGCAATTGTCCCTGCATTTTGCAAGGCGTTATTCTGACTGCGTTCCAAAAGAGAATTTAAAACCGATTTCCAAATCTGGAGGTGAATGATGAAAAGCCCGATTGGTCTTGATACTGCTCAATCACAAGCCCTGGCAGCCGAGTTGAACAAATTGCTGGCCAGCTACCAGATCCTCTACATGAACGTACGCGGCTTCCACTGGAATATCCGTGGCAACCAGTTCTTCGAATTGCACCTGAAATTTGAAGAGATTTACAACGACCTGCTGCTGAAAGTCGATGCACTGGCCGAGCGGATCCTGACCCTGGATGGCGTGCCGATGCACAGCTTCAGCGACTACCTGAAAGTCTCTGCCATCCCGGAGCAAAAAGGGCTGCACGATGGCCGTGCCTGTGTCGAATCGCTGCTGGATAGCTTCCGCGAACTGCTGGTCGCCCAGCGCCGTATTCTGGGTCAGGCCGCCGAAGCCGGTGATGAGGGCACTGCCTCCATCCTCTCCGACTATGTGCAGCAGCAGGAAAAACTGGTCTGGATGCTGCGCGCTTATCTGGCCTGATAGTGAACCAAGCCGACTACAGCGTACGTATGCTGGCTTGAGTAAGTACCGGGCCGAAAGCTCCTGACCAGACCACGGCCCAATCCATCTGATTGTTATGTTCTGTTGCAAACCTGAGTTGTCTCTCCTTTTATCCACCCGCTTGCCGCCCTGTTTGGGCGGCTTTTTTTGTTTTTGATCTGCATCAAGGGAATCTTAATTGGCAAATTGAATGCCTATTAAGTTTTTCGCGAGAGGAATAGAATCGCCACAAAACAGACAACTGAAATGTCCAATTAGGAGAGGCATGATGTTTTGTGTGCAATGTGAACAGACAATTCGTACCCCGGCTGGCAACGGCTGTGCCTACGCACAAGGTATGTGCGGCAAGACGGCGGAAACCTCGGATCTGCAGGATGTACTGATCTACACCCTGCAGGGGCTCAGCGCCTGGGCGCTGGCCGCCCGCGAGCAGGGCATCATCGACCGCGAGATCGATGCCTTCGTGCCCAAGGCCTTCTTCGCCACCCTCACCAACGTCAACTTCGACTCGAATCGCATCGTGGCCTACGTCAATCAGGCCCTCGCCTATCGCCAGCAGCTGGCCGATCGTCTGACCGCCATGGCGGTGCAGGTGAACGATTTGCCACACTCCGCTTACTTCGAACCCGGTGCCGAGCTGCTGGAACAACTTGCCCATGCCGCGCCAGCCGCCCCTAATCGGGGCAAGAACGAGGTGAACGAAGACATCATGGGGCTGCGTCTGCTCTGTCTCTACGGCCTCAAGGGTGCCGCCGCCTATATGGAGCACGCCCGGGTGCTGGATCAGCAGAGTGACGAGGTGGCCGCCGAATTCCACCGCATCATGAGCTGGCTCAGCACAGATCCGAGTGAAATGGGCCGCCTGTTCAACTGCGCCATGGAGATCGGTCAGCTCAACTTCAAAATCATGGAGATGCTGGATCTCGGTGAAACCAGCGCCTTCGGCCATCCGGAACCGACCCGGGTACGCGTAACCCCCATCCCCGGCAAGTGCATTCTGGTCTCCGGCCACGACATGATGGATCTCAAGCTCATTCTGGAGCAGACCAAGGGGACCGGCATCCATGTCTACACCCACGGCGAGATGCTGCCCGCGCTTGCTTACCCCTTCTTCAAGCAGTACCCCCATCTGGTGGGCAACTACGGCTCCGCCTGGCAAAACCAGCAGAAGGAGTTTGCCAACTTCCCGGGCGCCGTGGTGATGACCTCCAACTGCATGATCGACCCGAATGTGGGCAACTACTCGGATCGCATCTTCACCCGCTCCATCGTCGGCTGGCCGGGCGTAACCCATCTGGAGGGAGATGATTTCTCCGCCGTGATCGCCAAGGCCCAAGCGCTGGAAGGCTTCAAGCACACCGAGCTCGAGCACTTCATCACCATCGGCTTTGCCCGCAACGCCCTGATGCAGGCTGCGCCCGCAGTGATTGAGAAGGTCAAAGCCGGGGAGATCAGCCACTTCTTCCTGGTAGGTGGCTGTGACGGCGACAAGGCCGAGCGCGCCTACTTCACCGAGTTTGCCAAGGCGGCGCCGCACGACAGCCTGCTGCTCACCCTGGGCTGCGGCAAATACAAGTTCAACAAGCTCGACTTTGGCGACATCGGCGGCATTCCGCGTCTGCTGGACGTGGGTCAATGCAACGATGCCTACTCCGCCATCCAGTTGGCGCTGGCACTCTCCGAGGCGTTCGAGTGCGGGGTCAACGATCTGCCGCTGACGCTGGTGCTCTCCTGGTTCGAGCAAAAAGCCATCGTCATTCTGCTCACCCTGCTCTCCCTCGGGGTGAAGGACATTCGTACCGGCCCGACCTCCCCCGCCTTCCTCACCCCGGCGCTGCTCAAGGTACTGGAGGAGCAGTTTGGCCTGAAAGGGACCACCACGGCCGAGGCTGACCTGGCCGAGATCCTGGCGGCCTGATCGGCACTTCATGTTGTAAGCGTTTGGCGAGCCGCCCGGCTCGCCTTTTTTCTGGACCCGGCTTTTTCACCAGACGTTTTTCGAACCGTTTCAAACCTAAGGAGCCTTGTGATGACCTCTCTCACGCTCACCTGCATTGGCCGCCAACAGAACACCCACGACGTCGTGAGCTGGCAGCTGGTGCCGTTTTCCGGCAGCCTCCCTCCCGTACTGGCTGGCCAGTGCATCACCCTGCACACCGAGATCGACGGCCAGCCCCACTGCCGTGCCTATACCCTCTCCTCCAGCCCGCAGGATGCCTGCTGGCAGGTCACCATCAAAGATGTGGGACGGGTCTCTCGCCATCTGCACCAGACCCTGCAAGTGGGAGACAAGATCCGGGTGGATGGTCCCTTTGGCGACTTCAACCTGACCGCCTTGCCCTGCGAACGACCACTGCTCTTGAGCGCCGGTTCCGGCATCACCCCCATGTGGGCCATGCTGCGAGACGAGCTCGCCAAACGGCCGGATGCCGATATCCGCTTTATCCATAGCGCCCGCTCGCCAGCAGATGTGATCTTCGCAGATGACTTGGCTGCATTGGCCGAAGCTCATCCCGGTGTACGCCATGCCCTGATACTGGAAGAGGCGCCAACGGCTCATCCTTGGGTGGGCCGACTCACCCCCGCCATGCTGGCCGAGCTGGCCCCGGATCTGCGCGAACGCCATGTCTATCTCTGCGGCCCGGCACCCTATATGGCGGCGGTCAGCACCATGCTGGCAGAACTCGGGCTGCCACCAGAGCAGCTGCATCAGGAGTCCTTCGGTCTTCCTCCCGCAGAGCCCGCCGCTACCGCCAGCGACCACTTCTGGCTGACCCTGAAAAAGAGCGGCAAAAAGGTGAAGATCCTGCCGGGTCAGCCCCTGCTGGCAGCACTGGAAGCTGCGGGCGAAACCATGATGGCTGCTTGCCGCGCCGGGGTATGTGGCAGCTGTCGTTGCACCACCACAGGTGACATCGAGCGCCAGAGCGTGATGACCCTGAGTGCTCAGGATCTGGAGAGCGGCGTTGCTCTGGCCTGTTCCTGCACCGCAAAAGGGGATATCAGTCTCGATTATTGAGGCGTGGTGAAGGCGTCATCGGTATCCCAACCTTTTCCCAAGTAGACAGGGGCGCTAGACTCTGCCCCAGTTTCACCAGAACACGGGATAAAAAATGACAATACTGGTCACAGGGGGCGCCGGCTATATCGGCTCCCACACCCTGGTTGAGCTGCTCGGCGCGGGGCAGCAGGTCGTGGTACTCGACAACCTCTCCAACTCCTCACCGGAGTCACTCAAGCGGGTCGAGCAGATCACCGGCAAGCCGGTCACCTTCGTCGAAGGGGATGTGCTGGACAGAGCCTGCCTACAGCAGCTGTTTGCCAACCACCAGATCGAATCGGTCATTCACTTCGCCGGCCTCAAGGCGGTCGGAGAGTCGAGCCAGATCCCGCTCACCTACTACCAGAACAACATCAGCGGCACTCTGGTGCTGTGCGAAGAGATGGCCAAGGCTGGCGTTTTCCGGCTGGTATTCAGCTCCTCGGCCACCGTCTATGGCGATCCCGCTTCGGTACCGCTGCGGGAAGATTTCCCCACCAGCGCCACCAACCCCTATGGTCGCTCCAAGCTGATGGTAGAGGAGATCCTGCGCGATCTCGCCAAATCCGATCCCCGCTGGGCTATCGTACTGCTGCGTTACTTCAACCCGGTCGGCGCCCACGAGAGCGGCATGATTGGTGAAGATCCCAACGGCATTCCCAACAACCTGCTGCCCTATATCAGCCAGGTGGGTGTCGGCAAGCTCAAGGAACTGGGGGTGTTTGGCAACGACTACCCGACCCCGGATGGCACCGGCGTGCGTGACTACATCCATGTGGTGGATCTGGCCATCGGCCACCTGAAAGCACTGGCGCGCATCAAGAGCGACACCGGCGTCTTCACCTACAACCTGGGCACAGGTCAAGGCTACTCGGTACTGGAGATGGTCAAGGCGTTTGAAGCGGCCAGCGGCCGACCCATTCCCTACCAGATCAAACCCCGTCGCCCGGGCGACATCGCCGAGTGCTGGGCAGAGCCGACACTGGCCCGTGCCGAGCTGGGTTGGCAGGCTGAGCGCGGTCTGGAGCAGATGATGGTCGATACCTGGCGCTGGCAAAGCAACAACCCGAACGGCTATCAAGGCTGATCTCTCGCGGGTTGATAACAAAACGCCCCGACATTTTCATGTCGGGGCGTTTTATTTTGCGACGTTCAATCAGTGGGTCTGACTGCGCAGCAGCGGCACACGGGCCAATCGGGGGGCGATGCGGTCTATCAGCCGATCCGCCAGCGGGGTCAGCAGCAACCAGGGCAGACAGAGGGTCGCCAGCCCCAGTGCGCCGACGTAGACATCGGTAAACCAGTGGGCGCCAGCCAGAATGCGCGGCGCGGAAAAGATCGGCACCATCAGCAATGCGGTGACTCCCGCCCAGCGCGGTAGATAGCGCAAGGCGTAGCCCGCGAAGATCATCAGGAACAGGGCGTGATCCCCGGGGAAGCTGTCACCGGAAGAGTCCTTGGTCGGAATAGCGCTGATCTGGGTCACCCGCAGCGCATCGGCCACCATCAGAGTCGGGCTGGGACGCTCCACCGGCAATCGGTGACCAAGCTGGTTGATCACTAACGCACTCAGCAGCATCACTATCCCCATCGCCACCAGTTGGCGACGACCCACCAAATCCCGGGCGAAGAAGCAGCGGGCCAGGATCAGCCCCATACAGGCCAGCACCGCCAGATCGAACAGCCGGTTATTGGTGATGGCCACCAGATCGGCCCACAGAGCCGACTGCCCGAGCCAGCCGTTAACGGTATGAAAAATCGCGAGGTCCCACTGTTCCCAGGGACCATGAGCGGGCAGCGCAGCCCAACTGATGGCCACCAGACCACCGACCAGATAGCAAAGCAGGAACTTGCCCATGGGGACTCTCCTTTGGAAAAGGGCGATATCGTAAAACTGTAAAGTGCGTCACAAAACCGAAGAATTGTAAGAAAGTGCGACACAATATCAAGCTTCAAATAAAACCCAAAAATCCATTCAAGCCTCACACACCCCAACAGCGCCAAGATTTCTGCCTTCGGTGCTGCATCTGTGGGCCTCTCACCATGAGTGCGGCTTGTGCCATCACCGCAACACCCCCTAGAATGCGCACTTCCCTTTACTGCGAAAGGAAGCGGTATGCATATTCACATTCTCGGGATCTGCGGCACCTTTATGGGTGGTCTGGCGGTGTTGGCAAAACAGCTTGGTTACCGGGTGACCGGTTCGGATGCCAACGTCTATCCCCCCATGAGTACCCAGCTCGAGCAACAGGGCATCGAACTGACCGAAGGCTATGACCCCTCCCAACTCGATCCGGCGCCGGATCTGGTGGTGATCGGCAACGCCATGAGCCGCGGTAACCCCTGTGTTGAATATGTGCTGGACCGCAATCTGCCCTACATCTCCGGCCCCCAGTGGTTGCTGGAGCACGTGCTGCAGGATCGCTGGGTGCTTGCCGTTGCCGGCACCCACGGCAAGACCACCACCGCCAGCATGTTGGCCTGGGTGCTGGAGTACGCCAAGCTGGAGCCCGGTTTCCTGATCGGCGGCGTGCCGGGCAACTTCCCGGTCTCGGCCCGTCTCGGCTCCGCCCCCTTCTTTGTCATCGAAGCGGACGAGTATGACTGCGCCTTCTTCGACAAGCGCTCCAAGTTCGTCCACTACCATCCGCGCACCCTGGTGATGAACAATCTGGAGTTCGACCATGCGGATATCTTCCCGGATCTCGCCGCGATCCAGCGCCAGTTCCACCACCTGATGCGCACCGTGCCGAGCAACGGCCGGGTGCTGTTCCCGCAAGCCGATGACAACCTCACCGCCGTGCGCAAGATGGGCTGCTGGAGCGAAGTGGAGCTGGTGGGTCAGAACGACGCCAAGTGGCAGGCGGTCAAGCTGGCCGATGACGGCTCCGCCTTCGAGGTGTGGCTGGATGGCGAGAAACAGGGCGAGGTGCACTGGGAGTGCATCGGCGAGCACAACGTCAACAATGGTCTGATGGCTATCGCGGCCGCACGTCATGCTGGCGTGATGGTGGAGCACGGCATCGCCGCCCTCTGCCAGTTCAAATCCCCCAAGCGGCGGATGGAGCTCAAGGGCGAGGTGGCTGGCATCAGTGTCTATGACGACTTTGCCCACCACCCCACCGCCATCGAGACCACCCTCGGCGGCCTGCGCGCCAAGGTAGGAGAAGCCCGTATTCTGGCGGTGCTGGAACCACGCTCCAACACCATGAAGCTGGGGGTTCACAAGGAGGAGCTGGCTGGCTGCTTCGATGGCGCCGACGAGGTGTTCTTCTTCCAGCCCCCCAACATCGGCTGGGATCTCGGCGAGGTGACCGCCCATATGACCCGACCCGCCAAGGTATTCAACGATCTGGAGACCCTGATCAACCGGCTGGTGGCCGAGAGCCGCGATGGCGACCATATTCTGATCATGAGCAACGGCGGCTTCGGCGGCATTCATGACAAGCTGATCACCCGCCTCAAGGATTACCACGGCGAACTATGAACAAAGCGATCACCCTGGCGCTGACCGGCGCCTCCGGCGCCCCCTACGCCCTGCGCCTGCTCCAGTGTCTGGTGCAGGCGGACTATCGGGTCTACCTGCTCGCCTCATCGGCGGCTCGTGTGGTACTCAAGACCGAGCAGCAACAGGATTGGCCGGGCTCGCCGAAAGAGCTCTCTGCCTATCTTTGTCGCCAATATGGCGCCAAAGAGGGGCAGATTGTCGCCTGCGGCAAGGAGGAGTGGTTCTCGCCGGTGGCCTCCGGCTCGGCCGCGCCCAAACAGATGGTGGTCTGCCCCTGCTCTATGGGCACAGTCTCGGCCATTGCCAACGGTACCTCGGACAACCTGCTGGAGCGGGCAGCGGATGTGGTGATCAAGGAGCGCGGCCAGCTGATCCTGGTGCCCCGCGAAACCCCCTTCTCGGCGATCCATCTGGAGAACATGCTGAAACTGGCACGGCTCGGGGTGACCATCATGCCTGCCGCGCCCGGTTTCTATCATGAGCCGAAAAGCATCGAGGATCTGGTGGACTTTATGGTCGCCCGCATCCTCGATCATCTCGGTGTCGAGCATGAGCTGACCCACCGCTGGGGCTATGGCCACCACTGAGGTGACCGCCACATTCGGCCATAAAAAAACGGCGCCACTCAATGAGTGACGCCGTTTTTTCGTTAAGTCGTGTTAGCGAGCCTGAATTGGCGCCGTCACGTACTTGAACAGGAAATCAGTCACCTCTTGGCGCGCCGGGCGCTGAGGTTGATTGATCATCTGCATCATCACATAGCCAAAACCGGTCAGAGAGCGGGCCAGATCCTGTGCTGACAGCACGCTGGTGATCTCCCCTGCATCCATGGCGGTTTGCAGCTCGCTGGCGATCAGCTCAAGGCAGTGATCGAGCAGCCGGGTATAGCGGGGCCATACCTCTTCCCGAACCGATGAGCTCCACTCCAGCCAGATACCGGCATAATCCGGTTGATCGTAGGCGGCATCGACAGAGAGGCGTACATGACGCTGGATCTTGTCGAAAATGGAGCCCTGGTCACCGTATGCCTGCGACAGCATCTGGTTCACAAAGCGTTCGATCTCGGCCAGCACCTCATCTACCAACTCCTCGCGGGTGTTGAAATAGTTGAAGACGGTAGCCACAGAGACCTTGGCCTGTTCGGCTATCTCGGCGTGACCTGCACGGCCAATGCCGCGACGGGAGAACACCTCGATGGCACATTCCATCAATTGGGAGCGACGAGCTTCCGGCGACAGCCGGGTACGACGTCTTATTTCTGCGCGTGGTTCCATAGTTTTTATCATCTAATAGTTATTGATTATGGTGTTTATAGTATTTTAACTAATCATGCCTGAGTGCCTGCTAACTCTATCAATTAAAATAAGCCGATAAAAGCACCACGTATCTCTAGCACCCTTCGACATGAGTGGTAGAATCATCGGTTTTGATATTCATGAACGGCCAAATCCCCTTTGGCCTTATGGGAGTAAGTGATGAAACACACCGTCGAGGTGATGATCTCCGAGGCTGAAGTAGCCGCCCGGATCGCCAAATTGGGTGAAGAGATCACCGCCCGCTATCAGGGTTCTGACGAAGTCGTGATGATTGCGTTGCTGCGCGGTTCCTGCATCTTCCTGGCCGACCTCTGCCGCCAGTGCAAGCTGCCCATCACCCTGGACTTCATGACCGCCTCCAGCTACGGCTCCGGCATGCACAGCACCCGTGACGTCCGCATCCTCAAAGACCTGGACGATGACATCAAGGGCAAGGATGTGGTGATCGTGGAAGACATCATCGACACCGGTTACACCCTCAACAAGGTGCGCGAGATCCTCTCCCTGCGCGAGCCGAAATCCCTGGCCATCTGCACCCTGCTGGACAAACCCTCCCGCCGCGAAGTGCAGGTGCCGGTCGACTGGATTGGCTTCGCCATTCCGGACGAATTCGTGGTCGGCTGTGGCATCGACTACGCCCAGAAGTACCGCAACCTGCCGTTTATCGGCAAAGTGGTACCTCAGGAGTAAGCCAGGTTCAGGAATATCACGGGTGAAGCGGCCTTGCGCCCTTTACTCTGTGCAGGCGGCCTTGGCCGCCTTTTCTGTATCGAGCCGGATTCAACCATCACAGAGGTTGCAATGAACGCACTGGAAATCAGCGGCCTGAAAAAGACCTATCAGGGGGGCGTCGAAGCCCTTAAAGGCATCGATCTTACCGTCAGGCAGGGGGATTTCTTCGCCCTGCTAGGCCCGAACGGCGCGGGCAAATCCACCACCATCGGCGTCATCAGCTCGCTGGTGAACAAGAGCGCCGGCAAGGTGAAGGTGTTTGGCTACGACATCGACAGCGACCTTGAACAGGCCAAGGCCCAGCTCGGACTGGTACCGCAGGAGTTCAACTTCAGCCAGTTCGAGAAGGTGATCCAGATTGTCACCCATCAAGCCGGCTTCTACGGCGTGCCCAAGGCAGAAGCCAAGATCCGCGCCGAGAAGTACCTGCGCCAGCTCGATCTGTGGGAGAAGCGCGACATGCCAGCCCGCACCCTCTCCGGCGGCATGAAGCGCCGGCTGATGATCGCCCGCGCCCTGATGCACGAGCCCAAGCTGCTGATCCTCGATGAACCGACCGCCGGGGTCGATATCGAGATCCGCCGCTCCATGTGGACCTTCCTCAAGGATCTCAACGAGCAGGGCGTCACCATCATCCTCACTACCCACTATCTGGAAGAGGCGGAGATGCTCTGCCGCAACATCGGCATCATCGATAAGGGTCGTCTGATCGAGAACACCAGCATGAAGAATCTGCTGGGCAAGCTGGGTCGCGAGACCTTCCTGCTCGACCTTGCGCCAGGTTCTGCCGTACCTGAAGTGCCAGAGTTCAACGGCCGCATGCCGGATGAGCGCACCCTTGAAGTGGATCTCGACAAGAGCCAGTCACTCAACAGCCTGTTCGAGCAGCTGTCGAACCAGCAGGTGCAGGTCGTGAGCATGCGCAACAAGGCCAACCGGCTGGAAGAGCTGTTCGTCAATCTGGTCGAAGAGGGGAGAAAAGCATGAATCTGGCCATCTACTACATCGCCTTCAAGAGCATTCTGGCCAAGGAGGTGAGCCGCTTCACCCGCATCTGGATCCAGACCCTGGTGCCACCGGCCATAACCATGAGCCTCTACTTCGTCATCTTCGGCAACCTGATCGGTTCGCGCATCGGTGACATGGGCGGTTTCACCTACATGGAGTTCATCGTGCCCGGCCTCATCATGATGTCGGTGATCACCAACTCCTACTCCAACGTCGCCTCCTCCTTCTTCAGCGCCAAGTTCCAGCGCAATATCGAGGAGATGCTGGTGGCACCGGTGCCCAACTACGTCATCATCGCCGGTTATGTGGGCGGAGGCGTGGCACGCGGCCTCTGTGTCGGCCTCATCGTCACCCTGGTGTCGCTCTTCTTCGTGCCGCTGCAGATCCACCATCTGTTCAGCGTCTGCGTGACCGTGCTGCTCACCGCGATCCTCTTCTCGCTGGGTGGCCTTATCAACGCGGTGTTTGCCAAGACCTTCGACGACATCAGCATCATCCCCACCTTCGTGCTGACGCCGCTCACCTATCTGGGCGGGGTGTTCTACTCCATCAGCCTGCTGCCCCCCTTCTGGCAGGGGGTCTCCCAGGTGAACCCCATCATCTACATGGTGAACGCGTTCCGTTACGGTTTCCTCGGTATCTCCGACGTGCCGCTCGGCACCGCCTACCTCATCATCATCGGCTTTATCGTGGCCCTCTACGGTCTGGCCTGGTGGCTTATCTCCCGGGGTACCGGACTGCGCCACTGATGACCAAAACGGGCACCTCGCGGTGCCCGTTTTTTATTCCCCCTGTAGCCCCTTCAACCTGCCAGCCCCCTTCTCAATAACCTGCCTGTCATTAAGGATTTACCTGACACCTTGTGATCCACCGCAATTTTCGAATTACCCCCAAAGGTATAATTCTCGCGGTTGGATGTGTCGTCACGGATGGCTCGTCCGTCTCTTCATTTCTCTCATCAGGGCAGGATCGCCTATGTCACTTATCACCGAGTTGCCAGCCATATTCGATAGCTTTTCAGATGCCCGTCGTCAGGGCTTTCTGGCTGTAATGGCACTCAAGGAGCGACAGATCCCCCTGGTCGGCACCTACTGTACCTTTATGCCGCAGGAGGTGGCGATGGCCGCCGGCGCCGTGGTGGTATCGCTCTGCTCCACCAGCGACGAGACCATCGAGGAGGCCGAGAAAGACCTGCCCCGCAACCTCTGCCCGCTGATCAAGAGCAGCTACGGGTTCGGCAAGACCGACAAGTGCCCCTACTTCTACTTCTCCGATCTGGTGGTGGGGGAAACCACCTGCGACGGCAAGAAGAAGATGTACGAGTACATGGCCGAGTTCAAACCGGTGCATGTGATGCAGTTGCCCAACCGCGCCGATGACGAGGCCTCCCGCACCCTGTGGCGCAGCGAAGTCGTCCGCTTCAAGGAGTTGCTGGAGCAGCAGTTCGGCAAGCCCATCAGCGAGCAGGCATTGCGAGACGCCATCGTGCTGAAAAACCGCGAGCGCCGCGCGCTGGCCGATTTCTACCGGCTGGGCCAGCTCAATCCGCCGGCACTCAGCGGTACCGACCTGCTCAAGGTGGTCTATGGTGCCACCTTCCGCTTCGACAAGGAGCAGCTCATCAGCGAGCTGCAGGAGATGACCTGCAGCATCAAGGTCGAGTATGCCGAAGGCAAGCGGCTCGATGCCCGCCCGCGCATCCTCATCACCGGCTGCCCCATCGGCGGCGCGGCCGACAAGGTGGTGCGCCTCATCGAGGAGCACGGCGGCTGGGTGGTGGGTTACGAGAACTGCACCGGCGCCAAGGCAACCGAGCAGTGCGTCAGCGAAGAGGGCGACCCGTTCGATGCGCTGACCGACAAGTATCTGGCCATCGGCTGCTCCTGCATCTCCCCCAACCACCAGCGCATGAATCTGCTGAGCCAGATGGTGGAGGAGTATCAGGCGGACGGAGTGATCGATGTGATCCTGCAGGCTTGCCACACCTATGCGGTGGAGTCGCTCGCCATCAAGCGCCATGTGCGCGAACGCCACGGTATCCCCTACATGGCAGTCGAGACCGACTACTCCAGCGCCGACAAGGGACAACTGGCCACCCGGCTGGCCGCCTTTATCGAGATGCTGTAAGGAGACGCCGTGTCACTCTCCATCGGGATTGACTCGGGCTCCACCGCGACCAAGGGGATCCTGTTCGACAGCCGGGATGGTGGGCGTATCGTCCGCCGTTTTCTGGTACCGACCCCCTTTCGTCCGCTGGCTGCCATCGAGCAAGGCTGGGAGGAGCTCTCGGCCGATTTGCCAGAGCGCCCCCACCTGACCCTGACCGGCTATGGCCGCGATCTGGCGTCGTTCGCCGATCGCCGGGTTACCGAGATCTCCTGCCATGGGCTGGGGGCTCGCCTGCTCTGCCCGTCGGTACACACCGTCATCGACATCGGCGGGCAGGACAGCAAGGTGATCCAGCTCGATAGCGACGGCAACCTCACCGACTTTCTGATGAACGACAAGTGCGCCGCCGGTACCGGCCGCTTTCTCGAGGTGATCACCCGCACTCTGGGGGCTCGGGTCGAGCAGCTTGACGAACTGCTGCAAGGGGCCGAGCCCCACGACATCAGCAGCATGTGTACCGTGTTTGCCGAATCGGAGGCTATCAGCCTGCGCTCGGCGGGCATTCCGGCCGAGTCAATCCTGGCCGGTATCGTCTGCTCCATGGCCCGGCGCAGTGCCAACTTTATCGGCCGCCTCGGCGCCCGACCGAGCGTACTCTTTACCGGCGGTGTCAGCCACTGCGCCACCTTCCGCCACTATCTGGCCGAAGGGTTGGGCTGCGAAGTGGCCACCCACCCGGATGCCCAGTTTGCCGGTGCGCTGGGTGCCGCCCTGTTCGGCGCGCGCGCCAGCACGGGAGGCAAATCATGAATCAGGAGTTTCTCTACCTGTTCCACTCTACCCTCGGCACGGTCAGACTACGCAAGCGGCTGGAGCAGCACGACCAGTCGTTTCGGGTCTGCGACGTGCCGCGCCTGCTCAGCGCCGGCTGTGGCCTCGCCATTCGCCTCCACTGCCCGCCAGACGAGTGGCAGCAGTGGTGCCTGAGCGGTGAAACCTCTGCCGTCTTTCGCTGCGAAGCGGACGGCGACTATCAGGAGCTGGCCCGCTATCCGGCCGATAGCCCGGACATGGCGAAGCAAACTCCAGTGGTTGGCAGTCGGAGTCATGGATGATAAAGAGCTATCCCATGGCCGTTTATCTGCGCATGCTGGCCAATCTGGCGCTGGGGGGATTCTTCCTCGCCTCCGCTGGGTTCAAGCTGGTCTCCCCCGCCCTGTTCATCGAGCAGATCGGCGCCTTTGGCCTGATCTGGCCGTCACTGATCCCGCCAGTGGCCTGGGGGCTGATCGCCCTTGAGCTCTGCGCAGGGCTTGCGGTCATCGCCAACCGGCGCTGGGGACTCTGGCTGGTGATCGGGCTGCTCGCCCTGTTTATTCCGGTGTTGGGCTATGGCGTTGCCATCGGGCTCGACATCTCTTGCGGCTGTCTGGGCAGGGCTGATCTCAGCTCGTTGCCGGAGGCCATTGTGCGGGATCTGCTGCTACTGACGCTTGCGGGCGCCCTGCTGCGAACTTCCCGCCCCGTTTTCCCGTTCTAAAGGAGTAGTGACATGATGACATTGCGATCCCGCACTCTGGTGGCCTCGCTGATCGCCGCCAGCTTTGCCCTCGGTGGCTGTGGCGACAACCAGTTCGAGCAGGAGGTGAAGCTTGAGCAATCGGCTGTACAGCTGGCACAGGAGGCGCAGCAGGGGGGCTATCAGCTGCTGACCGTGGCCGAGCTGAAGACCCGGATGGACAAGGGCGAGGAGTTGGTGATCATCGACACCATGCCCTATGAGGACTCCTACAAGAAGGAGCACATCCCGGGCGCCAAGAACTTCGTCTTCGTGAAAGAGGCCAAGGCCGGTGATAACTGGAGCGAAATCGTCGAGGGGAGCGGCACGGCGGAGCAGTTCCAGGCGCTGCTGGGTGAAGACAAGTCCCGCCCGGTGGTGATCTACTGCGGCTTCGTCAAGTGCGGCCGCAGCCACAACGCAGCCGCCTGGGCGGTGACTCAGGGCTATCAGCAGGTCTATCGGGTGCCGGGCGGCATCTTTGCCTGGAAAGGCGCCGGTTACCCCGTCTCTGCCGAGTAACCGCGCCTGCCCACAAGGCAACACAGCCGATATGAAAGAAGCCCGCAACTGCGGGCTTCTTTCATATTAGGTAACGCTCGGGGTTAGCTGGCGGCCTGCTGCTCCAGCACCTGCGTCTCGGCCAGCTGCTGTTTGCCCAGCAACCGCTTGGTGATCATGGCCGCCATGATTGAGCCGTTGACGTTGAGAGCGGTGCGGCCCATATCCACCAGCGGCTCGATGGCGATCATCACCCCCACCAACGCGATGGGGAAGTTGAGGGTGGAGAGCACGATCAGCGCAGCGAAGGTGCCGCCACCGCCGACGCCAGCCACTCCGATGGAGCCCAGCGCAATCACTGGCAGCAGAGTCAGCAGAAACAGGGGATCAAACGGGTTGATGCCGAGCATGGGGGCGATCATCGCCACCATCATGGCCGGATAGATGCCGGCACAGCCGTTCTGGCCGAGGTTGGCACCAAACGAGGCGGCAAAGTTGGCGATGCTGGCGGGCACCCCAAGGCGCTGCTGGGTCTCGATGCTGAGGGGGATGGAAGCCGCGCTGCTGCGGGAGACAAAAGCGAAGGTGAGCACGCCCCACACTTCCCGCAAATAGTGCAGCGGGTTCTGGCCGATCAGCAGCAGGATCACCATGTGCACCGCAAACATCGCCAGAATGGCGACGTAGCAGACCAGAATAAAGCCGAGCAGGCTGAGGATCTCGCTCAGCGGATAGTGGGCCACCACCCGGGCGATCAGCGCCATCACGCCATAGGGGGTGAGCGCAATCACCACCCGCACCATCTTCATCACCCACAGTTGCAGGGTATCGATGGCCACGGCGGCGCGAGCACCGGCCTCCGGGTGCTCCGCCTTCATCTGCAGCAGGGCAACCCCCGCCAGCACGGTAAAGATCACCACGCCGATCACCGAGAGACCGCGGCTACCCGCCATATCGGCGGCAAAGTTGGTGGGCACCAGCGAGAGCAGCAGGGCCGGCAGGGTCTGGGCACTGTCGATGGTGCTCATGCTCAGTTGCAGGGCTGCGCTGTCGCTGCCGTGACTCAACAACCCGGCTGCGGTGAGACCGCTCAGGTGGGTCACCGTCATCCCCACCACACCGGCGATCATCACCAGGGTCATCATGGAGCCGATCAGCACGGCACTGATCTTGCCGAGGGACTGGGCCTGCTCCAGCTTGTTGATGGCGGAGAGGATGGAGGTGAACACCAGCGGCATCATCACCACCTTGAGCAGGCTGACATAGCCACCGCCGATGATATTGACCCACTCCAGGGTCTGCTGAACGCCGGCATCATCGGCGCCCCAACCCAGTTGCAGAGCCAGCCCGAACAGGGAGCCAAGCAGCAGACCCGCAAGTACCTTGCGCGAGAGCGGCACAGTAGAGGGAATCCGGGTCAGGGCAAAACAGAGCAGACAGAAAACAAGCGATGCAATCAGGACAAACATCATGAATACCTGTAGCGGCCATCAGGCCGAAAGTGGATAGAAACGAAGGGGGGGGCGGGCAGGGCCGCAGAACAAAACGCCGGAATGCAGGAGAGTGCAGGCGTCAAAAAGCAGCGGACGCCCGAGAGGGCGTCCGCTGGCAATCGGGGGAATTACTTCTTTACGGGGGCGTCGTACTGTTCGGGTTCGTCGCTATAAACGCAGACATTCCACTTCGCGGCCAAACCATCTTCCGCCAGGCAGTAACGCTCGAAAAACGCGGTGATCTCGGCGCGCTGGCAGTGCGCCTCGAAAGCCGCCATATCTTGCCAAATCTCGTTGAACACGATGGGAAAGCTTTCCCCCTCGGCAAACGGGCTCGCGATGTGGCGGGTTACCCGATATTGCAGGCAACCATCCTCACGCAGGGTGTTGGGCTCGAGCGCCTGCAGCACCTGAAACAGGGCTTGCTCCTGACCGGGTTTGGGCAGGAATTGGGCAATGCAGTAAACCTTCTTGGACATGGGGTCCTCCTGGTTGTGGCGGGCTCAGGCTTGCTGCAGCGTGACCACTTGATTGTCGATAAGGCGGGCCTTGCCAAGATAGGCAGCCATCAGGATCACCAGCTGTGCGCTCTCGTCAGTGGCGGATTCGAGGGTGGCGGCATCGACGATGTCGATGGCATCGGTACGGAAACCGGCGTTGTCGAGACGCTGGCTGGCCTGCGCTACCAAGGAGGGCAGGTGGTGGTCACCCGCTTCGATTTGATCGGCGATCCAGTTCATGGTGCGCGCCAGCTCGGGGGCAATGGCCCGCTCGGCGGCAGTCAGGTAGCCGTTGCGCGAGGAGAGCGCCAGCCCGTCTTCGGCCCGCACGGTGGGCACGCCAACGATCTCGATGGGCATCGCCATGTCGGCCACCATCTTGCGAATGAGCGCCAGCTGCTGGTAATCCTTCTGGCCAAAGCAGGCCACATCAGGCTGCACCAGATTGAACAGCTTGGTAACGACGGTGCTGACCCCACGGAAGTGACCCGGACGCAGCGCCCCCTCAAGCAGATTGGATAGACCCGGCACCTCGACGAAGGTCTGGCTGGCCAGCCCCTGCGGATACATGATCTCCGGGGTCGGGGTGAACACCATATCGACACCGGCCGCTTCCAGCGCAGCGCAATCCTGCTCCAGAGTGCGCGGATAGTTGGCAAGATCCTCGGCCTTATCGAACTGCATCGGGTTGACGAAGATGCTGACCACCACCTTCTCGGCGTGGCTGTGTGCCTCTTTCACCAGCGTCAGGTGGCCCTGATGCAGATTGCCCATGGTGGGCACGAATGCGATGGCACGCCCTTCACGGCGCCAAAGGCTTATCTGCTCACGCAGAACGACGGGATTATTTACGACCAACATCAGCAGTTCACCTTCCGATAAATCAAAAAGAGAGACGGGTTGCATCCACAGATAGCGCTCGGGCGGGATGGGGCACGAACATGGCTATCAGCAGTTGACCTTTAGATGAATCAATAAGATACGGATTAGCTATACAGATTAACTGTGCGAGGCTGACAAGCAGAGACGGGGGCCGCAGCCCCCATCATGCAACCGCCAGGATCAGTTGAAGCAGTGCTCCGGGCCGGGGAAGCTCCCCTCGCTCACCTGCTGGACATAGAGGCGGATGGCGGCACGCACATCGCCGGTCTCGGCCAGGAAGTTCTTGGTGAACTTGGGCACATAGCCGGAGGTGACGCCAAAGGCATCGTGCATCACCAAAATCTGACCATCGGTCGCGGGGCCGGCACCAATGCCGATCACCGGGATGCGAAGCGCCTTGGTGATACGCTCGGCCAGCGCAGTGGGCACACACTCGAGCACCAGCAGCTGGATACCGGCCGCTTGCAGTTCGAGGGCCTGGCGATAGATCTCCTGCGCCTGAAACTCATCGCGCCCCTGCACCTTGAAGCCGCCAAAGACATGAACGGATTGCGGAGTGAGGCCGAGGTGACCACACACCGGCACCCCGTTGCGGGTGAGGTGGCGGATGGAGTCACAGAGCCAGTCGCCCCCTTCCATCTTCACCATGCGGGCACCGGCCGCCATCAGGCGGGCAGCGTTCTGGTAAGTCTGCTCGGGGGTGGCGTAGCTCATGAACGGCATGTCGGCGACCACCAGTGCCTTGCTGGCACCGCGTGCCACACAGCGGGTGTGATAGACCATCTCATCCATGTTGACCGCCAGGGTATCCTGGCCCCCTTGCAGCACCATGCCCAGTGAATCGCCGATGAGCAGCACATGGGCCCCCTCGTCGTCGAACAGCTTGGCAAAGGTGGCATCATAGGCGGTGATGGCGGTGAACTTTTGACCCTCCTGCTTCATCTTCAGCAGGCTGGCGGTGGTGATCTTGCTCATAGAGGCTCCTGTACGTCTGCACGCGGGGCAATGATGGCCAAATCATTGTGCGGGCAGCGGGCAACCAGTCGGGCGAGCGGGGTGCCGCAGGGCAGCACCAGAGCAGGCGCAATTTCGGCAAGGGGCAGCAGCACGAACTCCCGCTCCTTCATGCCGTAGTGGGGTACGATCAGGCGCTCATGGTTGATCACCTGATCCCCATAGAGCAGCAGATCGAGATCCAGAGTTCTCGGCCCCCACCGCTCATCTTTGCGCACACGTCCCTGTTCCAGCTCGATTTTTTGTAATTGATCCAGCAGCGCAAGGGGCGCGAGCCGGGTATTGAGCCGGGCCACGGCATTGACGTAGTCCGGTTGGTCAGCAGGCCCCATCGGGCGGCTGCTGTAAAACGACGAGGCCTCCACCAGCACAGATTCCGGCAACCTTGCCAAGGCGGCAACGGCGCGACGAGCCTGACCCAGCGGATCAGACAGGTTGGAACCAATGGCGATGAAGACCTCGGTCATCACGTCTGTTGTCACTCGGCCACTTTCGGTTTGCGGCGACGGGGGCGACGGCGGTTGCGGCTGTTGCTGCTGCGCTTCTCGCCATCGTGGCTGCGAGCCTCGCCGCGCTCACCGCTTGCCGGGCGACGGGTCGCTTCACGCTGCAGTTGCGGGCGCACATCCGGATTGGAGGCAACATAGCGCTCCCACCAGCTGGCCAGCTCGCCGAGACCGCGCTCGACCCGGTTGCGCAGCAACAGGAAGTCGAACGCCGCGCGGAACTTGGGATGCTCCATGGCGCGCTCGGGGTGCTTGCCCTGACGACGGGTCAGACGCTGTTGCAGTGCCCAGATGTCGCGGACATCTGTGGTGAAACGGCGGGGAACGGCGATGATCCGCACCTGATTGTCCAGCACCTCGTTGATCGCCAGCATGAAGGCGTCATACCAAGGCAGGCCGCTCTCGTTCTCCAGCACCCGACCACGGGCCTCGACGCAGCCCCACAGCAGGGTGGCGTAGAGGAAGGCGGGGGTGACGCGCTTATCTTCACGAACGCGGGTGTCGGTATCGATCAGCGCCTGCTCGATAAACTGCTCGTAGGGCGAGTTGCCGTGCGGGGTAAACAGCGCAGCCACTTGCGGGAAGAGCTGCTGGAACAGACCATACTCGCGCAGCAGCTTGTAGGTCGCCAGACCATCGCCAGCCAGGAACAGCTTGAGGGTCTCCTCAAACAGGCGGGCAGCCGGGATGTCTTGCAGCAGTGGCGCCAGCTCCTTGATGGGGGCAGCGGTACGCGGACTGATGGTCATATCCAGCTTGGCGGCAAAGCGCACGGCGCGCAGCATCCGCACCGGATCTTCACGATAACGGGTCTCGGGATCGCCGATCAGCTCAAGCTTGCGCTCGGCCAGATCTTCCAGACCCCCTTCGAAATCGTGCAGGGTGAAATCTTTGGCGCTGTAGTAGAGGGCGTTGACGGTAAAGTCGCGGCGCTCGGCATCCTCTTCGATGGTGCCGTAGACGTTGTCGCGCAGCAGCATGCCTTCATCAGACTGGGCCGACACATGTTTGCTGGTATTGACCTGATGGTGGTGACCCCGGAAGGTGGCCACTTCGATCACGTCACGACCAAAGACAATGTGGGCCAGGCGGAAACGACGGCCAATCAGGCGGCAGTTGCTGAACAGCGCCTTGATCTGCTCCGGCGTCGCATCGGTTGCGATGTCGAAATCCTTGGGCGTCTTCCCGAGCAGCAGATCCCGGACTCCGCCGCCGACCAGGTAGGCTTCGTAGCCGCCCTTGTTCAGGCGATAGAGCACCTTGAGTGCATTCTCGCTGATCTCTTTGCGCGAAATAGGGTGCTGATCACGGCTTAAGGTACGACGTTGACCGGCGACACGGGCTGGAATGGGGGATTCCACCGACTGCTCGCCGTCTTCCTTGCCGAGCACCTTGCGGCAAAAGTTTGCGATCTGGGAAAAAATGGTACACCTCTTCATGACTTCTAAATTGACGGGAGGCCAAAAAATAGCGGCCTATCATAGCTCACGCCTAACCAAATGAAAAACCGTGCTGACAATTGATCCCGTTTGAAACGGATCATCCCGATAAAATCACAATCAACAGCGGCAATTTACGCTCAATCAAACAAAAATCACCTGGTCGACTCAGCAATCCGCGAGCGGGATCTTCTCGCTGGCGGGCACCCGTTCGAGCTGCCAGTTGGCGATGCCCCATTCGATGATCTCGTCGATCCGGCTCGCCATCAGCTCGGGCGGCGGGCACTGGCCGAGGAAGTGCAGCGCCTGCCACAGTGCCGGGCGCACCTCATCAAGCGCCAGCGCAGGCGCATGGTTCTGCTTGGAGAGCTTGTTGCCATCTGCCAGCACCGCCAGCGGCAGGTGCACCCAGTCGGGCACCGGTGCTCCCAGGGTCTGATAAAGGGCAATCTGGCGCACCGTGGGCTCCAGCAGATCGGCACCGCGCACTATCTCGGTGATGCCGCTGTCCATATCATCCACCACCACCGCCAGGTTGTAGGCGTAGAGCCCGTCGCGGCGGCGGATAATGAAATCCTCCTCGGCGAGCGCCGCCGGGACCGCGATATGGCCCTGCAAGCGATCATCGAAGTGGTAGACCGGATGGTGCTGGCGCAGCCGGGCGGCGCAACCTTCGGCCGCAAGCCCGAGGGTGCGGCAGTGGCCGCTGTAAAGACCGCCCGCGGCCATGATTTCGCGCCGGGTGCAGCGGCACCAGTAGAGATCCCCCGCCCGATAGAGCTGGTCGATGATCTCGTCATAACGGCGGTGGCGCGCGCTCTGGAACATCACCTCCCCATCCCACTCGAGACCATATGCCTCAAGGGTCTTGAGGATCAGGGTCGCAGCCCCCGCCATCTCCCGCGGCGGATCGATATCTTCGATGCGTACCAGCCAACGTCCCTGCTGCGCTCTGGCCTGCAAAAAGCTGCCGAGGGCGGCGATCAGCGAACCGAAATGAAGCGGGCCTGAGGGTGAGGGGGCAAAGCGGCCGACATAGGGGCGCACAAGGGGTGAGGACGGGAAATTCACTGGCATGACTATTCGGGTAAGCGATTCATTGAGGCTGCATTCTGGGGCGCGACCGCCAAAAGCTCAATAAAAAAGGGAGCCCGCGAGCTCCCTTTTTTATATACCAGAGGGTCGGGATCAACCGGCCATCTGTTTTTCCTTGATCTCGGCCAGCGTCTTGCAATCGACACAGAGGTCGGCAGTCGGACGGGCTTCCAGACGACGGATACCGATCTCGATACCGCAGTGTTCGCAGTAACCGAAATCATCGTCTTCAAGCAGCTGCAAGGTCTTCTCGATCTTCTTGATCAGCTTGCGTTCACGGTCGCGGGTACGCAGTTCAAGAGCGAACTCTTCTTCTTGCGCGGCACGATCCACGGGATCCGGGAAGTTGGCAGCCTCGTCTTTCATATGGTCGACGGTACGATCAACTTCCTGCATCAGTTGGTTGCGCCAGGCACCCAGGATCTTGCGAAAATGCGCCTTTTGTTGGTCATTCATGTACTCCTCACCCGGCTTTTCCTGGTAAGGCGCGACACCCGCAATGGCCAGGGGGCCCAGAGATTTCCTGTTTTCGCCTGTTGGCATGCCCTGTCTCCTAATTCAGCACGCTACCCGTGCCATCCATAAATTGAGGGCGACATCTATAGCAGAAGGGTAACGGGTAAGCAAACGAGCCGTACCAATAATGTTACCCACTCCAATATTTATGCACTCCCCTCGGGTAACAGGTGACCAGATTCAAACGGGATAAACCCTTGAGCCACCATGCCTTGCACCCCAACATGGGGCCGATAGCATAAAATTTCAACCCCCGCCGCGATTGCCTGCTCAATTAGCAGACTATAGTGCGGATCTATATGGGTTGCAGGGCGCATACGGCTTATTCCGGAGTGCAACACCATGAAGAGCAGCACTGCCCTGTGGCCCGCCGCTTTCATCGCCATCAACTCGCGCAAATGCTTGGCACCACGGGCGGTGACCGCATCGGGGAAGTAGCCCATGCCAGCCTCCTCCCGCTCGTCGAGCAGGGTGACCGATTTTACCTCGATGTAACAATTGCCCTTCTCGTCATCTTCCAGCAACAGATCGATGCGACTGTTCTCTTCGCCATACTTCACCTCGGTGCGCAACCGGCTGTAACCCGCCAGCGGAGCAATGGCCTCCTGCTCGATCAGCTCCCGGGCAATCTGGTTGGCGCGCGCCGTGTTGACGCAGATAAAGTGGCCCGCCGGGCTCTCGGCGATCTCCCAGCTGTTGGGCAGCTTGCGCTTGGGGTTATCGGAGGTGGAGTACCAGACCCGGGTGCCCGGATCGGCACAACCGGTCATGGCACCGGTATTGGCGCAGTGGATAGTGATGACCTCGCCGTTATCGAGTTGCACATCGGTCAGAAAGCGCTTGTAGCGGGCCACCAGCTGGCCCGATTGCAGGGGGGGATCAAAGATCACGGGTTAGCCCTCCGCGCATCTTCTTTTACCCGGGCACGCAGCGGCCAGCAGGCAAGCGGCTCATAGCGCACCCCGTCCGGAGTCGAGATGGATTGATAGAGGCAGAACTCATCGGCCTGCAGCAGAAAATTGGGAGCAGGCTGGATGGCCGGTGCCTCAACCGCCTTGCGCGACAGGGTGACATGGGGGCGATAGCCCTGCTCGCCATTGCCAAGGCGCAGCTTCTCGCCGTGGCGGCGCAGCGCCTTTGCCAGCACGGTCAGCTCGTTGGGCCACTCCTTCGGGCCAATCCAGGCTGCCTTGGCCCGGCTGAACCAGCCGGTCTCATCCAGCCTGATGGAGAGCGGCGGACAGTGCTGACGCTCCACGGCGGCGATCAGGCGGCGGGTGGTCAACTCATCCGCCTCCCCCAGAAAGGCCAGGGTCAGGTGGAGGTTGGCTTGCGGCACCGGCTGACCGGGCCAGGGCAGCTGATCGCGCCAGGCGATGAGCTCGGGGGCGAGCTCCTTGACGGGCAGGGCAAAGAAGAGTTTGGCCATGTGGTGATAATGCCTTTTTCACGCTCATTGGATGGGCTCATTCTATGGCAGCTATCCGGCCATGTCTCGCCAGCCTCCCGCCCGAGTGGCCATATCCGCACATCCACTCACGGTGGCGCGGGTGGCTGTGGCAGAATAGGCGCCGTTTTACCGGTTGCCACAGAAGGTGCTCATCGCTTTGTCCCAGCTCCCCATCGTTTCGGTATTGCCCGAACTCTTTGCCGCCCTCGACAGCCACACCAGCGTGATCCTGCAGGCGCCCCCCGGCGCGGGCAAATCGACCCTGCTGCCGCTGGAGCTGGTGCGTCAGAACCAGCTGCCCGGCCGCATCATCATGCTGGAGCCAAGGCGCCTCGCGGCGCGCAATATCGCCAGCTTTCTGGCGCGCCAGCTGGGGGAGAAGGTGGGCGAGCGCATCGGCCTGCGAGTGCGTGGCGAGAGCCGCACCAGCTCAGCGACCCGGCTAGAGATCGTCACCGAAGGGGTGCTGACCCGGATGTTGCAGCAGGACCCGGAGCTGACTGGCGTCTCGCTGGTGATCTTCGATGAGTTCCACGAACGCAGTCTGCACGCCGATACCGCGCTGGCCTTCGCCATCGAGAGCCAGCAAGGGCTGCGCGATGACCTCAAGCTTTTGATTATGTCCGCAACCCTTGATGGCATGGCACTCGAGACCTTGCTGCCGGATGCCCCTGTGGTTCGCTCCGAGGGACGTGGTTTCCCGATCGATTACCACTACCGCCCCGCCAATCGCCAGCAGTGGCTGGAGCCGCAGGTCGGCGCCGTGGTACTCGAAGCGCTGGCCGAGCAAGATGGCAGCCTGCTGGTCTTTCTGCCGGGACAGGGCGAGATCGAGCGACTGGCGCAATGGTTGGCAGACAAACTGCCGGACGACGTGACCCTCGCCCCCCTCTACGGCCGCCTCGACATGGCAGCCCAGCAGGCGGCCATCGAACCAGCGCCTGCCGGCCACCGTAAGCTGGTGCTCACCACCAATGTGGCGGAGACCTCCCTCACTATTGAGGGGATTTCGGTGGTGATCGATAGCGGGCTGGAACGACGGGCCTCCTTTGATCTGAAAAGCGGTGTCACCCGACTGGAAACCCGCCAGATAGCCAAATCCTCCGCCACCCAGCGAGCCGGTCGCGCCGGTCGCCTCGGCCCCGGTATCTGCTACCGGCTCTGGAGCAGCGAGGTGCAGGAGCGGCTCGCCGAGCAGAGCCCGCCAGACATCCTCACTCAGGAGCTGACCGGCCTGCTGCTGGACGCCGCCCAGTGGGGGGCAAAGGTGGAAGATCTGCCGCTGCTGGACATGCCCCCCGCCGCCGCGGTGGCCAGCGCCCAGCGGCTGCTGGTGGCTCTTGGCGCCATGAAGCCGGAGGGTGAGCAACAACTCACTGCCGCTGGCCGAGCCATGGCGGCCTCCGGTACCCACCCTCGTCTCGCCCGCATGCTGCTGCGCGCCCGCGAGCTGGAGTCCGAGGGTCTGACAGGGATTGTCGCCGATGCCGCTTATCTGGTGGCGTTGCAGGAAGAAGATCTGCGAGGATCGGAGCGCCTCTCTGTGCTGTTCCACCGCCGTCAAAGCGCTCTGCGCCAGAACGCTGCCCGCTGGTTTGAACGGCTTGGCGTGCGCCCAGCCACTGCGCAGGGTCAGTGGCTGAGGCTGCTCTGTGCCCTCGCCTGGCCGGATCGCATCGGCAAACTGCGCAGCGGCAGTCGCTATCAACTCAGTGGTGGAGTGAGCTGCGATCTGGTAGAAGGTCATCCCTGTCAGGGACAAGCGGCCCTCATCGCCATCGAGATGGGGCAGAACGATCGCGGCAGCCGCATCTTTATCGCCGAACCGGTCGAGCTGGACGAGCTGGTGCGCCTGCTGCCGGAGCTGGTGAGCGAACGACAGTGGTTCGACTGGGATGAACGGGTGCGCGCCGAACGCCAGCAGGTGATCGGCGAGCTGGTGCTGAGCCAGCGACCGCTGACCGAACTCTCTGACGAGCAGAAAGGACGCTGCCTGCTGCAAGGTATTCGCCGCAAGGGGCTGCATGTACTGCCTTGGGACGAGAGTAGCGAAGGGCTGCTGGCCCGCCTGCGCTGCGCCCGCGACTGGCTGCCCGATGAGGGGTGGCCCGCGATGGATGACGAGAGCCTGCTGGCCACGCTCGAACAGTGGCTGCTGCCAGCGGTGAGCGGTATGACCCGGCTGGAGCAGCTGAAAAAGCTCAACCTCGGCGACATCCTGCGCCAATCCCTGCCCTGGCCGTTGCCCAAACGGCTGGACGAGGCGCTGCCGAGCCACTTTGCGGCGCCCACCGGCAGTCGGGTGCGGATCCGCTATCAGCCAGGGCAAGCACCGGTGATCCCGGTGCGCATTCAGGAGATGTTCGGGCAAGGTTCGACCCCCTGCGTGGCCGATGGCCGGGTACCGCTGGTGGTGGAGCTGCTCTCCCCCGCCCAGCGACCACTGCAGATCACCGCCGATCTGGCCGCCTTCTGGGCTGGATCCTACGAACAGGTGAAGAAAGAGATGAAGGGGCGCTATCCCCGCCACTACTGGCCGGATAATCCGCTGGAGGCGATGCCGACCAGGGTCACCAAGAAGAAGATGGGGATATAGGTTGGTGCTAGGAATAACGTAGCCCGACTCCAGCAGATGACCCTCACCCTGGCCCTCTCCCAGAGGGAGAGGGAACTGATCGAGGTTGGTGTTTGCTCCCTTCTCCCCTTGTGGGAGAAGGGCCGGGGATGAGGGGTGGGACATCCATCTGTCTGGCGGAGCGAAACCCGGAATCCAAATCCAATTGGTTCAGCCCGATCGGACGTTCGCGAATGCGACATAACAAGTAGAAAGGAAAGCAAAGAGGATTTATGGCAACCCAACGACGCAAGCGTGCCCCCAAGAAGGCAGCGCCCAAACGCACCATCTGGCGCAAGCTGTTCTGGCTTGGCTTCAAGCTCTCCCTGGTGGTGGCGGCCTTTATGGTGGTGTTTGGCATCTACCTCGATACCAAGGTGCGCGAGCGCTTCGATGGCGAGAAGTGGCAGCTGCCGGTGATGGTCTACAGCCGCCCGCTGGAGCTCTACCCCAGCCAGCGCCTGTCGCGGGACCAGATGCTGCGCGAGCTCAACATGCTGAGCTACAAGCAGGTGCGCCAGCCTCACACGCCGGGTGAATACACCATCAACGGCAACCGCATCGAGCTGATTCGCCGTCCGTTCGAGTTCTATGATGGCGCCGATGGAGCCCGTGGCCTGCGCCTCACCTTCAACGGCCCGCGCCTTGAGGGGATCCAGTCGCTGGAGAACCAGCGCCAGCTCGGTTACGCCCAGATGGACCCGGTGCTGCTCGATCGCCTCAACACCGAAGATCGGGAAGATCGCCTGCTGGTGCGCATCGCCGAAGTGCCCGACAGCCTGCTGGTGACCCTGCTCACCACCGAAGATCGCGACTTCTACCAGCATGGCGGCGTCTCGCCGGTGGCCATCATGCGCGCCATGTTCGCCAACCTGATCGCGGGTCGCACCGTGCAGGGGGGCAGTACCCTCACCCAGCAGCTGGCCAAAAACTTCTTCCTGACCCGTGAGCGCAGTCTGTGGCGAAAACTGCAGGAAGCCTATATGGCGGTGCTGATCGACTATCGCTACAGCAAGGACGAGATCCTCGAGTCCTACCTCAACGAGGTCTATCTGGGGCAGAACTTCTCGCAAGGGGTCTACGGTTTCGGCCTCGCCTCCTACTTCTACTTCGGCATTCCGGTCAACGAGCTGGATATCGATCAGGTCGCCCTGCTGGTCGGTCTGGTGAAAGGCCCCTCCTATTACGACCCATGGCGCTTCCCGGAGCGGGCCAAGACCCGTCGTGATCTGGTGCTGAAACTGCTGATGGATCACGGCAGCCTGACCCAGGCCGAATATGAGCTGGCCAGCCGTCAGCCCCTCGGCATCATCGCCCGCGGCCAGATGAGCTATGGCCGCACCCCGGCCTTTATGGGACTGCTCAAGCGAGAGATCCAGAGCCGTTTCGGCGCCGATCTGCTCAAGCAATCCGGCCTAAAGATCTTCACCAGCCTCGACCCCATCGCCCAGCACGCGGCCGAGCGGGCGGTCGAATCGGGCCTCGCCGATATCGAGAAGCTGCGCGGCAAAAAGAAGCTGGAGGCGGCCATGGTGGTCTCCGACTGGCACAAGGGCGAAGTAGTGGCGCTGGTGGGTGGCCGCGATCCCCGCTACGCAGGGTTCAACCGGGCGCTGGATGCCCGCCGCCAGATCGGCTCGCTGGTGAAACCGGCGGTCTACCTGACCGGTCTATCCAACGGCCTGACCCTGGCGACCCCGCTCAAAGATCAGCCGATCCGCATTCGCGGTCAGGATGGTCAGGTCTGGACGCCGCAGAACTATGATCGCAAGTTCCGCCAGAGCGTGCCGCTGATGGATGCGCTGGCCAGCTCCCTCAACGTGCCGACCGTCAATCTGGGTCTGCAAGTCGGGCTGGAGAAGGTAGTCGATACCCTGCACAAGCTGGGAGTCCAGCAGGAGATCCAGCCCTATCCGTCGCTGGTGCTGGGGGCGGTGGCCCTCTCCCCGCTGGAAGTGAACCAGATGTATCTGCCCATCGCCAATCAGGGACTGACCCAGCCGCTGTCGGCCATTCGCGCCGTGGTGAACGGGGATGGCAGCCTGCTCTATCAGCATGATCAGACCGCCAAGCGGGTCACCGACCAGCAAGCAAGCTGGCTGACCCTGTTCGCCATGACCAAGACGGTGAGTCAGGGCACAGCCCGCGCCCTCAGTGCCAAGTTCCCCGGCGCCACCATGGCGGCCAAGACCGGCACCACCAACGAGCTGCGCGACTCCTGGTTTGCCGGGATGGACAACAACGAGCTGGTCAGTATCTGGGTCGGTCGCGACGACAACACCCCGGCGGGCTTGACCGGAGCCAGTGGTGCCCTGCAGCTCTTTAGCGGCTACATGAGCCAGCGCGGCGTCAACAGTCTGGGATTGAAGATGCCGGAAGGGGTCACCTGGGCCAACTTCTCCCGCGCCAGCGGCACCCGCGTCACCAGCGACTGCCCGGGCAGCCTGCAGGTGCCGGCCAAGGCATCCACCATGGGCTCCCCGGCCGGTTGCGCCAGCAGTGCGACGCCACGCAGTGCACTGGATGACTGGTTCGGCGGTTTCTTCAACTAGATCAACGACACGGGCAGCGCAGGCTGCCCGTTCACTATGCTGCTGACAAGGAAACACCATGACCTTTCCGCTGTTTGACTCCATCCACCATGTGGCCATCATCGCCAGCGATTACCCACGCTCGCGCCACTTCTACCACGAGGTGCTGGGGCTACCCATTATCGCCGAGACCCTGCGCGAGGCGCGCCAGTCGTGGAAACTGGATCTGGCCCTGCCGGACGGCAGCCAGCTGGAGCTGTTCAGCTTCCCCTCGCCTCCCGAGCGCCCCTCCCGCCCCGAGGCGTGCGGCCTGCGCCATCTCGCCTTTCGGGTCAGCGACCTTGACCGGGTCATCGCCCACCTGCTGGCCCATCGGGTCGAGGTAGAGCCGGTACGGGTGGACGAGCTGACCGGCAAGCGCTTTACCTTCTTCGCCGACCCCGACGGCCTGCCGCTGGAGCTCTACGAAGCGCCGCGCTGAGCCTGCATCGACCAAGCAATCAGCCAAACAAAAGCCGCCCGGTTGCTACCGGGCGGCTTTTGTTATTGCTTCAGGTTATCAGGCGGTAGTCAGCATAACGACAGCCAGCGCCATCACCATCATGCCAGCCCAACCGATGGGCTTGAGCCGCTCACCGAAGAAGAGCAAACCGCCCAGCGCCGTACCGACGATGCCGATAGCCCCCCAGGTGGCGTAGGCAACAGCTAGGTCAATCTGGCCGCCACTTACCGCTTCCGAGAGCAGGGTAAAGGCGCCGAGTACCAGCATGATCCCCAGGAATCCCCACCCCTTGTAACGAAAACCCTTGGAGCGGTTGATGGCCATGTTGGCGCCGATATCGATCAGCGCGGCACCCAATACAATCACAAACGGACTCATGCTGTGGCCTCCGATTCTACTGACTTGTCTGCAGGCTCATCATGGGTCTCCCCCATGGTCACCATAACAATCCCCACTATCGCAAGAGCCAGGCCAATCAGCTCCTGAACGGTCACATCGTAACCAAGGAACATGACCGACACTATGGTGATCAAGGTGATCCCGAGCCCCTCCCAGAGCGCAAACGCAATACCAATGGAGATTGTTTTGGCGGCTTTCGCCAGCAACCAGTACGAGAAGCCGATCAACAGCCACATCGGGATGTAATTCATCCAGCCAGCTCCCTGCTCGGGGATCATGGCCATGCTGGAGGTACCGGCGACCTCGGTCACGATGGCGCCGGTCAAAAACAGCCGGGCCAGAAACATACGACTTAATAACATATAAGATGCCTTTGTTGCTTCGACGGGAGAGATGGTAAACGGGGAGAAGCAACTCGCGACAATCGCTCAGCGTCGATTATTCCGACGCCACAGGTTTGCCTTGCCTTGGTTCGACACGCTAAGGTGATAGTGAAAAACTCCGCCACAGCCTGTAAAACATGAAGCTATATCAGATAGAACTCTTTGTAGAGTCCGCCAATAGTGGCTCTATTGCCAACACTGCCCGTCGCCTCGGCAAAAGCCGCAGCGCCGTCAGCACCGCCATCGCGGCGCTGGAAGTTGAGCTTGGCGTCGAACTTTTTGAACGAGGCGCCAATCAGAGTCGCCTGACCGAGATCGGCGAGCTGGTGCTTGATGATTGCACTCGCCTGCTACAGGCAGCCAACAGCCTGCAGCAGAAGTGCAAACATTACGCCTCGGGGGCCGAAGTGGCGCTGCGGGTTGCCCGCGATGACGCGATTCCCGAGCCGGTGTGGCGCGAGATACTGACCAGCCTGCACAATCAGTTTCCCGGCACCAGTATCTCGCTGGTGCTTGCCTCTCCGCCTGAACTGCCGGCGCTGGTGGAAGAGGGATTCGTCGATGCCGCCTTTGGCCTTATCACCGAGGATCAGGAACGCAGCGGCCTCAATATCGACGTGCTCAACCCGATCCGCACCCTGATGGTGGTGGCACCCAGCCATCCGCTGGCCGGACTGAAGCGGGTCAAACAGCAAGATCTGACCGATCACACCCAGGTCACCCTCTCGTACGTAGATGAATTTTCTGTAAAAAGCCTGCTACCTGTGGGAGGCCAGCATATCGGTCTCTCCAGCTTCGAGTTGATGCGCAATGCGGTGCTGGACGGACTGGGCTGGGCAGTGCTCCCCTCGCCGCTGATCCAGAGTCAGTTGCGACAAGGCTCCCTGCTGACCCTGAAACACAAGTTCAGCCTGCAGTGGCGGGATTACGGGGTCTATCTGGCGGAAAACGCCTATCACGGCAAGGTGTTGGCCTGGTTGAAGAAGTCGATCCAGGGGTATCTGGAACCTTTCGAGTAGCGATAAAGAGGCGGAGCCAGCTCACGATATCTACTTATCCTGATGATCCGAGAGGATGTGATCGTGCATACTGTTCACATACTCATTGAGCGCCGGAGGCGTAACCGATATGAGCAGTGCCCAAGACAAGGACGATATCTTGCTGGACGACGACATCATCGAACTCGATGATGAGGAGGTCGTGGTCCCCAAGGCACTCAACCCATGGCAAGTGCTGATCGTGGATGATGAGCCGGATATCCATCATGCCACCCGCCTGGCCCTCTCCAACATTCACTACAAATCCCGTCCGCTGGAGCTGCTCAATGCCTACAGCGGCGCCGAAGCTGGCCGCATGCTGGAGGCCAATCCCAGGATTGCACTGATCCTGCTCGATGTGGTGATGGAGACCGAAGACGCAGGTCTGCGGCTGGTGCACCGGATCCGCAACGAAATGCATAACTCGCTGGTGCGGATCGTGCTGCGTACCGGCCAACCCGGCCAGGCGCCGGAGCAACGGGTGATCCTCGATTACGACATCAATGACTACAAGACCAAGACCGAGCTGACGGTACAAAAGCTCTACACCACTGTCATCGCATCCCTGCGTTCATACGAAACCCTCAGTGCCATCGACAAGAGCCGTCAGGGGCTCGGCAAAATTCTGGAAGGGGCAGGCGATCTCTACCATCTTCATTCACTCAAGGAGTTTGCCTCCGGCGTGCTGAAACAGATCAGCGCCATTCTCGATGTGGGCACCGAAGGGGCTATCTGCGCCGAGCGCCGTCCCGGCGAACAGGGGCTGGAGATCCTCGCCGCTACCGGCGACTACGAGACTCTGCTGGATGATGGCAAGATCACCGACTTTCCCACCCTCAATGACTCGGTCCTGAAGGCACTGGCGGCGCGCAGCAACCGTTTTGAACACCCGCAGGACTCCCTCTATATCGCCGCCCAGAATGGTCGCGAGTTCGTGCTGAGTTTTACCCCGACCCAGCCCCTCGATCCCCTCGAATGCGATCTGCTGGATGTCTTCTGTCAGCGCATCTCGGCGGCCTACGACAACCTCTATCTCTACAACCAGTTGCTGCGCGCCCAGGAGGCCACCGTGGTGGCGCTGGCGGCGCTGGCGGCTCTGGCGGAGTTTCGCGACTCCGATACCGGCGAGCATGTCTTGCGGGTGCAGAAACTCTCGGATGCCATCGTGGCCGAATTGAAGCAGATGGCGGCCTATCCCGAGCAGCTGACCCCGGAGTTTGTCGAGATGATCGGCATGGCCTCCATCCTGCACGATGTGGGCAAGGTGGGCACCCCGGATCATATCCTGCACAAGCCCGGCCGTTTCGACCCGGAAGAGCGGGCCATCATGGAGCAGCACGCCGGTATCGGCGCCAATATCCTGCACAAGGCGGGCGAAATGGTGGAGGGAACCAGCTACCTCTCTCTCGGCGCCGAAATCGCCCGGGGCCACCATGAGCACTTCGATGGCAAGGGCTACCCGCAGCAGCTGGCTGGCCAGCAGATCCCGCTGTCGGCGCGGATTGTGGCGGTAGTCGATGTATTCGATGCCCTGCTCAGCAAGCGCCCCTACAAGGAGCCCTGGACGCTGGCGCAGACCATGGAGTATATCCAGTCCCGCTCCGGCACCCAGTTTGACCCTCATGTAGTGACAGCCCTGTCGCGACTGGTCAATGAGTCGAGACTCCCCTACTCGCTCTGACCCTCTTTGCTCGCAACTCCACATGCCCTGCCGGTGACCAAGGTCAGCGGCAGGGCATCAAAACAGCCGTTTTGTTGCATCCCGCACACATCAAAGCGCCGCAAAGCGGAAACATCCCCCCCTTCTTTGTTAGCGATATCCGCTGAAATATGGTCATTTAACATCACATCGCTATAATATCGGCCTGCAAACCTGATACTAACAACGAAGGAAATATCATGAGCCTGAACCTGGTACCGGCCGGCAAGAGCCTGCCCGACGATATCTATGTCATCATCGAAATTCCGCAGAATGCCGACCCGATCAAATACGAAGTCGACAAGGATAGCGGTGCTATTTTCGTCGATCGCTTCATGTCTACCCCGATGTTCTATCCGTGCAACTACGGCTACGTGAACGCGACCCTCTCTCTGGATGGTGACCCCGTCGACGTACTGGTTCCGACCCCCTACCCGCTGCTGGCCGGTTCCGTCATTCGCTGCCGCCCGGTTGGCGTGCTGAAGATGACCGACGAATCTGGCGAAGATGCCAAGATCGTTGCCGTACCGCACTCCAAGCTGACCAAGCAGTACGACCACATCCAGGATGTGAACGATCTGCCTGAACTGCTGAAAGCCCAGATCCAGCACTTCTTCGAGCGCTACAAAGAGCTGGAAGCGGGCAAATGGGTCAAGGTGGAAGGTTGGGGCGACAAGGCCGCTGCCGAAGCCGAGATCAAAACCTCTGCCGAGCGTTACGCTGCCAAGTAAGCATCACTCGGTTTGTAAAAAAGGCGCCTTATGGCGCCTTTTTTGTCGGTGTTTGCGGCAGCTGACCGGCCGCATCTTCGGCAGGATTGCCCTGAATGTATATTTCACGACCATCTTTCTGGTAGGGACGATAGTAATCACCGCCACAGCGATAGCCGCCGCCAGGCTGGCTCATCAGCTCGCAGTTGACCGGCAACACCTCCAGCCACTTGATGGCCTGCTGGTAGCGCAGCCACTCCTGCCATTCGTGCTCGCGTGCCAGCTCATCACGCAGGGCAAAGGTATCCGCAATGGACATCCCCTTGTTGACGATCACCTGACCCGCCATGACTGGCAGGCTGAGCAGCCCAAACAGCACTATGATCCAAGGCTTCATAACCCCTCCAGAGTGACTTAATTTCACAATTAAATTAAAAGTCACATCAATCTGTTATCCAGATCACAAAACGAAACATCACCAAAGTGGTGCCGGCTCACCTAGTTGTTAATTATCGTCCACGGCAGGAAGCACCACCATGAAGCTGACCCCCGCGCTGTTGCTCAGCCTCACTCTCTGCACCACTCTTGGTGCTACAAGCAACGCCAGCGAAATCAACATGAGCTGGCAGTGGCAATCCACCGATGGCCAGCGCAAGCACTTCCAGCTGACCACTGACGATCAGGTGATGGCCGCCAGTCGCCACGAGATGAGCCTGCTGAAGGCCTCTCTCACCAATCCGCTGGAGACCCTTTACGCCTATATCAGCCCACGGCTCTACAACAGCATCAACCTGATCAATCAGAGCAGCCCAGAGACCGCTACCAAATTTCGCAATCTGGAGCAGGCCTTCACCCTGCGGGACGACAGCATGGAGTCGATGCTGTTCTGGCAAGCCTACCAGCAGTATCAGGAGGATGCCTTCTACCAGATGAGGGTGATCCCCTGCGTCCATCCTGCCAATCGCAAACTGCCTTGCGTGCGACCCGATTACTCCCAGCTCTTCTACCACTTCAAAGGGCATCTCAAGCCACTGGCGCAGCAATTTGCGGCCAAGGATCTCGCCACCAGCGTCAGCCTGCTGCAGGAGTGGCTGAACGCCATCCCCACCCAGCCGGAGCAGCTGGATCACTTCGCACCGCCGCTGCAGGCACTGCAGGATAACAAGGCCGATAGCGACGAGAAGGCGCTGCTGATGGCCAGTCTGCTTGCGGAGCTGGCGCCGCAATATGTGCTCAGCATCATCTATCCGGATATCAGCATCGGCAGCGTCTCCCCTGCCTGGCTGGCCATTACGGCAGACAGTGGCGTACCCGGTGATGTGGTGGTGATCAACAATCAGCGTCATGTGCTGCTGACCGGCTCGTCCCTGCTGGCCCAGCAGATGACTATGGCCAAGATCCCCCTCATCAGCGAGTCGCTCTACTGACGCAGACAGCTCAGACCAGCAGCCAATTCATTGATTTTTATCGATGTCATGCCATCCTAGCCGCCCTTGCCAGCCAACCACCTGACTGGCGGGGCGCCGACGCTTCTGAATTGCGATCTTATTTAACACTTTTTAAACAGATCCGATCAGTTTAGGATGAAGCTCGCCCATTCCCTCAATCCGAAACTCGTTATAACATAACAAATGGAGTGTCATCAGGATGAAACATCTCGTACTTACTTTGGCGCTGCTGCCATCTCTGGTCTTTGCTCACAACTTCAAGGATGGCAACCCGGTGCCGCTGGTCAATGTCAGCGACAAGGGTGAGCTGGTACTGAACGGCAAGGATATCGGTTACCAGCCGTGGCAGAGCACCTCGCTCACCGGCAAGGTATTCCTGATCCAGCATATTGCCGGTCGCTCCAGTGCCAAGGAGCTGAACGCCCCGATGATCGAGGCGATCAAGGCCGCCAAGTTGCCGCAAGACAAGTACCAGACCGTTACCGTCATCAACAGCAATGACGCCATCTGGGGCACCTCCGGCTTCGTGAAGAGCAGTGCCGAGGACAGCAAGAAAGAGTTCCCATGGTCCGCCATGGTGCTGGATGCCAAGGGCATGGCGCGCAACGCCTGGGATCTGACGCCGGAAAGCTCGGCGATCATCCTGCTGGATAAAGAGGGCAAGGTGCTGTTTGCCAAAGATGGCCAGCTCGATGCCAACAACATTGCTACCGTGATGGGGCTCATCAAGTCCCATCTCTAAGTCAGAGAGAAAGGGCGCTGATGGCGCCCTTTCCATAAGGGTCTATGGGTCGTATCAAGCTGAAAATCTGGATCTTGCTGCTAGGCTGGTTATGGCTGCAGCCTGCCCTTGCCCGGCACCAGTTTGAATCCGCCCTGCCCGGCCACGACGACCATCACTGTCTGGTTTGCGCCCTCCATCTGGATGGCAAGCAGGTCATCACGGCTACCCCCTATTGTTTCCCCGGTTCAAGCTCTGTTCTGCCCGTCGTTGCAACCATGCAGCGCTCGGCGGATACCGCCACGCTTCACAGCTATGCCATCCGTGCGCCGCCCACCTCTGCTTTTCTCTATCCCTTTGTTTAATTTCGCTATTTGTTTTGAAAAAGGATTAAAGATGAAAGCAGTTACTCTGTTGCTGGCCGCAGCGGCCTTTGGCGCACACGCCAATCACGACGAACACGAGAGCCACAGCCACGGCGCCCACGAGCATGGCCACGGCCACCTCAATCTGGTGGTCGATGGCGACCAGTTGATGATCGAGCTGCAGGCACCCGCAGCCGATCTGGTGGGCTTCGAGCACGCCGCCAAGAGCGATGAAGAGAAGGCGCAATATGCCAAAGCGGTCACCCGCCTCCAGCAGCCTGACGCACTGTTCCGCTTCGACCCGGCCGCTGGCTGCAAACTGACCCAGCAGGAGCTGCAAGCCGCCAAAGAAGAGCATGATCACGACCATGACCATGACCATGACCATGACCATGACCATGACCATGACCATGACCATGACCATGACAAGGCTGCCAGCGACAAACATGAAGACCAGCATAATCATGACGAAGCGGGTCACGCCGATATGGGCGCCATGTACACCTACACCTGCGCCACCCCAGCCAAACTGACCGGCCTTGAGGCAACCCTGTTCAGCGTCTATCCGAGCCTTGAGAAGCTGAGCGTGCAGGGAATCCTGCCCACTGGCCAGACCGCTGGCGAGCTGACCCCGTCCGCCAACAAGCTGAGCTGGTAACGCCATGAAAAAAGCCGTGGTTGAGATCCGCGATCTGGCCTTTGCCTGGCCAGGTGGCGACGCTGTACTCGATCTGCCCGCCCTCACCATCCGCAAGGGTGAGCGGGTCTTTATCAAGGGCCCGTCAGGCTCCGGCAAGTCGACCCTGCTCGGGTTGCTGGCCGGGATCCAGACCGCCAACCACGGCACCCTGGAGGTGCTGGGCCAACCATTGGCCCGGCTCTCTGGCCGTGCCCGTGACCACTTCCGGGCGGCCAATCTGGGTTATATCTTCCAGCAGTTCAATCTGCTGCCCTTTCTTTCGGTGCAGGACAACGTGACCGCAGCCCTCACCTTTTCGCCCGCCAAACGGGCCCGCCTGCAAGGGAGTCCGGAGCAGGAGGCGCGCCGTCTGCTGGCGGAGCTGCAACTGCCGGATGACGCACTGCATCGCCCCGTCCATGCCCTCAGCATCGGCCAGCAGCAGCGGGTTGCCGCCGCACGGGCGCTGATCGGCTCGCCACCACTGGTGATCGCCGACGAGCCCACCTCGGCCCTCGATACCGACAACCGGGCGGCCTTTATCAAGCTGTTGTTCGAGGAGTGCGACAAGCAGGGCTCGACCCTGATCTTCGTCAGCCACGACCCTTATCTCGAACCCCTGTTCCCACGGGTCGAAAACCTGCAACAGCTCAACCGGAGGGCATCATGCTGAGCACCGTTCAACACTGCATCTCCCTGATGAATGCCATGCGTACCCACGCGGTACGACAACAAAACCGGAGGGTCACGTGCTAAAGCTCGCCCTGCAAAGTCTCTGGGCCCGCCGACTCACCGCCGGGCTCACCCTGCTGGCCGTCGCCATCAGCGTCACCCTGCTGCTCGGTGTGGAGCGGGTGCGTACTCAGGCCCGCGAAAGTTTCTCCAACACCGTCTCGGGGACCGATCTCATCGTCGGCGCCCGCTCCGGCCAGGTGAACCTGCTGCTCTACTCGGTGTTTCGCATCGGCAACCCCACCAACAATGTGGGGTGGGACTCCTATCAAGCCATCAAGCAGAAACCCGGCGTCGCCTGGACCATCCCGCTTTCCCTTGGCGACTCCCACAAGGGATTTCGGGTGCTCGGCACCAATGGCGACTACTTCACCCACCTGAAGTACGGTCAGCAGCAGTCGCTGCAACTGCGCGAGGGGCGGCCCTTCGACACGCCGTTTGAAGCGGTACTCGGCGCCCAGGTAGCCGAGAAGCTCGGCTATCATCTCGACCAATCCATCGTCATCGCCCACGGTGCTGGCAACACCTCGTTCAGCCAGCACGACAATCTGCCGTTCAAGGTGGTAGGCATTCTGGCGCCGACCGGCACGCCCATCGATCGCACCATCCATGTGCCGCTGGCGGGGATCGAGGCGATCCATCTGGGCTGGGATACCGGCCGCCACAGCAAGAACGTAACACCTGAGCAGGCGCTGGCGCAGGATCTCACCCCGAAAACCATCACCGCCTTTATGGTGGGGCTGAGCAACCGCATTCTGGCGTTCCAGCTGCAACGTAGCATCAACACCTATCCCAAGGAGCCGTTGATGGCGATCCTGCCGGGGGCCGCCCTGCAGGAGCTGTGGAGCCTGATGAGCGTGGCGGAAACCGCCCTCTCGGTCATCGCCGGTTTCGTGGTAGTGGCGGGCCTTATCGGCATGCTGACGACCCTACTGGCGGGGCTTAACGAGCGGCGCCGGGAGCTCGCCATTTTGCGATCCCTCGGCGCGGGCCCTGCCCACCTGTTCCTGCTGCTGGCGCTGGAGGCCATGGCGCTGACCACGGTCGGCATCGCTCTCGGGGTCGCCGTGCTCTATCTGGGGCAGGGACTTGCCTCGCCCTGGCTGCTCAGCCACTATGGCCTGCAACTGAGTCTGGGGCTGCCGAGCGCCTACGAGTGGCAACTGCTGGGGGTGGTGTGGCTGGCAGGCATGGTGATCGGCCTGCTCCCTGCCGCCCGCGCTTACCGCTACAGCCTGAGCGATGGCATGAGCATTCGCGTCTAGCGAGACGCCCAAAATAGAAACAGAAGGACAGATGATGAAGTGGAAAATAGTGGCGCTGCTCGCCAGCCTGCTGGTACTGCCCGCCATGGCCGCCGATTACAAGACCATCGACTGGGATGTGCTCATCCCGGAAGGGGAAAAACTGCTGCCACCACCCCAGGTCAATCACGAAGATCCCATGTCGGTGCCGCAACCGGTGGGCGGGGTAAACAAGAAGCTGGACAACCAGGATGTGCGCATTCCGGGCTTCGTGGTGCCGCTGGAAGGGGATGCCAAGAAGATCACCGCCTTCCTGCTGGTGCCCTACTTCGGCGCCTGCATCCATGTGCCGCCGCCCCCCACCAATCAGGTGATCTATGTGAGCTACCCCAAGGGTGCGCCGGTGGATGATCTGTGGGACGCCATCTGGGTGAAGGGCAAGATGCGCACGGTCAGCTCCAGCCACGAGATGGCCACCGCCTCCTATTCGATGGAAGCGGTCGAGGTGAGCGTCTACGAGGAGTAATCCTCCCGTTGCAAAAAAAGCGGCCTCCACGGAGGCCGCTTTGTTATCTTGGCATCCCGGTTGGAGTAACATTCAGCTCCAGAACCTGTGCGAATGGAGTCAGCATGGCAGACCTCCCCCCCCCGAAAAAAGAGAGTTCGATCCTGAGCAGCCAGGAGCAGACCCTGCGTCTGGCCCGCAGTCGCGGTATCGACGGCATGCTCACCCGCAACACCGACAGCACCTTCGAACAGCGCGCCACCTTTCGCCATCTGGCGGATCAGGCCGCTCGCCAGCACAATCTGGAAGCCATCATGGTGATGGCCTCCCGCCACTGCGAAGAGACTGCGGCCGGCGGCGAGATGGACAGCGACTGGCTGACCCGCTTTCTGCAACTGGCGGAAGATATCAGCATGGTGCCGATGCAGCAGCTGTGGGGGCGGATCTTCGCGCTGGAAATCGCCACCCCGGGCCGCTTCTCCATCCGGGCGCTCGCCACCCTCAAAGAGATGACACAGCGCGAGGCCCAGCTGTTCCAGCGCATCTGTTCACTGACCTGCCACTACACCGGCAGCGACGAGCAGCGACTGCTGCTGGGGCTGCACAAGGGAGCAACCCTGCTGAGTCGTGCCAAGGCAACGCGCCTTGGCCTTGGCAAATACCGACTGCCCTACAACGCCCTGCTGCAACTGTTTGAGCTCGGGCTGCTGCATCGCGCGGAGCTGGAGTCTGGCCCGCTGCCCGCCGATGGAGTCGAGCTGGAGTTCGGCAACCAGCGCTGGCGGCTGCAGTGCAAGCAGAACAACATCACCCTGCTCTACTACCGGCTCACCCCGGTGGGCAACGAGCTCGCCCAGCTGCTGCAAGAGTCGCCGCTGGAGGAGTACCTGCAGGATCTGAAAACCGTGCTGGTGCAGGGGATCCAGATTGAAGTGATGCAACTCGTCAGCGCCCCCTCCTCACCCGCTCCCGACCCTCTCCCCTGATCTCTGGCGGGGCTGCTGCCCCGTCGGTTCGTGGTTCCTTCGCATCAAGCTGCTGGCTCCAAGCTTGTGGGCTTGACCAGAATAGGTTGCAAATTGCAGATGCCGCAGAGGCACACCCCGTCTGCTCCGTTGCATATTGCAAACAGCAACGATCTTTTCCTGCCAAAACGACACTAATAACACATCAATCATTAGCTTTTGCCAGCTGGCCCGCCCTTTGCACATGTCTTGATGCAGATCAAAATTTAACCACCACGGCTCGGGAGCAAGGCCATGAGAATCAATCAACCGGTTACCCAAAGAGAACGTCTCTATCCAGACCACCAGAGCCTGATTTCCACCACGGATCTGGAGAGCCGCATCACCTACGCCAACGAGGAGTTCTGCGAGATTGCAGGCTTCTCGCTCGACGAGCTGGTGGGGGAACACCACAATCTGGTGCGTCATCCTGACATGCCGAAACAGGCCTTTGCCGATCTGTGGAACCATATTCGCGAAGGCAAGAGCTGGATGGGGCCGGTGAAAAATCGCTGCAAGAGTGGCGATCACTACTGGGTCAGCGCCTTTGTCACCCCCATCAAGGATGCCAGCGGCCGGGTGGTGGAGTATCAGTCGGTGCGCACCGCCCCAAGCGAAGAGATCAAACAGCGGGCCGAGAAGGTCTATGCCGACCTTCGCAACAACAAGCTACCGCTGGCGCTCAAGCTGCCCACCTTCTCCCATACCCTGACCATCAACCTCTGCCTGCTGCTGAGCCTGCTCGCCATGTTTGCGCTGGGCTACAACCACGACATGAACTGGCAACTGGCGCTGGTCGCCCTGCCGCTGGCGATAGCGGCCATCACCCTGAATGCCCTCTCCCGCCGCCTCGGCAAGCTCAACAAGATGGCCCGCTACCGCTTTGACAACCCGCTGATGCAGCTGCTCTACACCAACAAGGTGGACAACATCGCCGCCATCGAACTCTCGATGGTTATGAATCAGGCAGAGTTCAACGCCGTGCTGGCCCGTACCCAGCAGACTTGCAGCAAGATCCTGCAGGCCGCCGAAGGGGATCTGCGCAACGCCGAATCCATCACCGACAACCTGCAACAGCAGCAGGCCGAAACCAATCAGGTTGCCACTGCCGTGACCGAAATGTCGGAATCCATTCGCGAGGTGTCGCAAAGCTCGACTGACTCCTCCAGCCTGCTTGATGAAACGGCCGTGCTGTTCAAGAGCGGCAACAGTAGCGTGGCCGAAACCGTAGCTGCCGTGGCAGGCATGAACAGCGAGCTGACCACCTCCAAGAGCGTGATCAGTGCGCTGGTCGGCCACTGCCGCGATATCGACGGCATCCTTGATGTGATCAACAACATCGCCAACCAGACCAACCTGCTGGCCCTCAACGCCGCCATTGAAGCGGCCCGGGCTGGCGAAGCGGGTCGCGGCTTCTCGGTAGTGGCTGACGAGATCCGCACCCTCGCCATCAAGACCCAATCCTCGACCAGCGAGATCCAGAAGATGATCACCGAGCTGCAAACCAGCGCCGGGGATGCAGAGCAGGCGATGGAGAAGGGCTGCCAACTTGCCGACAGTTGCCAGCAGAAGGCCACCGCGACCGGCACCATACTCCAGCAGATCAACAACATGTTGCAGCAGGTCGCCTCCGGCAGTAGCCAGATTGCCCAGGCGGTGCAGGAGCAGTCCCACGTTACCGCCGAGATCAACCGCAACGTGCTCAGCATCAAGACCCTGGCCGATGACTCCAGCGTGGGCAGCCAGCACGCCGTGCACGGCATCACCCAGCTGGTCAACCAGTTAAGCGATCTCGACCGGCTGGTACGCCAGTTCCAGAAGGGCGCTCCGGCAAGCCAAAGCCGCTACGAAGTGGCCGCCACCCGCGCCGTGCCGGTTCGCCAAGCCAGATAACAACTACCCAAACCATCACCTCAGACAAACCCTATGGGCCCAAGGGCCCATAGGGTTTTTTAGTGTCCACCAACAAGAGGACGATACTCCCGCTTTCACCGTCCGATTTTCCCCAGCTCTGATGGACGCATCTGTTGAAAATTCATATCGCCCCCGTAACTGAGTAGTTTGTTGATCTTGCTCAGGAAATTTTCCACATCTACTTTCTTCCGCAGCCCCATTCGGTAACATAGCCGCTTGGCAACCTCTCGCAGGAGTCAGCCATGAGCCAAGCCATTGCCAAAACGCAGGTAACAAGCAGCAGACTGGAGGCTGGAATTCAGGGGCGGTAGCGTGGTTTTTGTAAGTTGGCACAGCGCGTAGCGAAGACCAACAGACAAGTTCTTCAGCGTTAAAGGGAAAAATATGGATGTCATTAAGGCTTTAGGGAAGGTGCGAATAAGCGGGGAAATTCTTCTCGGCTGACTCAGTCATTTCATTTCTTCATGTTTGAGCCGATTTTTTCTCCCGTAAATGCCTTGAATCAGCCTGTTTAGACCGTTTCTTCGCCATTTAAGGCGTTATCCCCAGTTTTTAGTGAGATCTCTCCCACTGACGTATCATTTGGTCCGCCCGAAACAGGTTGGCCAGCGTGAATAACATCGCCAGTTGGTTATCGTTTTTCAGCAACCCCTTGTATCTGGCTTTCACGAAGCCGAACTGTCGCTTGATGATGCGAAATGGGTGCTCCACCTTGGCCCGGATGCTGGCTTTCATGTATTCGATGTTGATGGCCGTTTTGTTCTTGCGTGGATGCTGTTTCAAGGTTCTTACCTTGCCGGGGCGCTCGGCGATCAGCCAGTCCACATCCACCTCGGCCAGCTCCTCGCGCTGTGGCGCCCCTTGGTAGCCGGCATCGGCTGAGACAAATTGCTCCTCTCCATGCAGCAGATTACCCAGCTGATTGAGGTCATGCTCGTTGGCCGCGGTGGTGACTAGGCTGTGGGTCAGGCCACTCTTGGCATCGACACCAATGTGGGCCTTCATGCCAAAGTGCCACTGATTGCCTTTCTTGGTCTGATGCATCTGCGGATCGCGTTGCTGCTCTTTGTTCTTGGTCGAGCTGGGTGCCTCAATGATGGTGGCATCGACCAAGGTGCCTTGAGTCATCATGATGCCTGCTTCGGCCAGCCAGCGATTGATGGTCTTGAACAATTGGCGGGCCAGTTGATGCTGCTCCAGCAGGTGGCGGAAATTCATGATGGTGGTGCGGTCCGGCAAGGCGCTATCCAGGGATAACCGGGCAAACAGACGCATGGAGGCGATTTCGTACAGAGCATCTTCCATCGCGCCATCGCTCAGGTTGTACCAATGCTGCATGCAGTGAATGCGCAGCATGGTTTCCAGCGGATAAGGTCGCCGGCCATTACCAGCCTTGGGATAAAACGGCTCGATGACTTCCACCATGTTTTGCCATGGCAGAATCTGCTCCATGCGGGACAAGAAAATCTCTTTTCTGGTCTGACGGCGCTTACTGCTGAATTCACTGTCGGCGAAGGTGAGCTGATGACTCATGATGAACCCT
>NZ_JBFODS010000091.1:0-36726 GCF_040908445.1 Aeromonas sp. R10-2
CCCCCGGTGTCAGAATAGTTGTCGCCTAATCTGAATAATCTAAATGTGAAGACCGGGGGCGGATAAAGAGTGTCGAATGGCTCGTTATTCAAGTGAGCGCAAGGCTGCTTTGCTCAAGAAGCTGCTGCCGCCCATCAATATGTCGGTGGCCGAGTTGGCTCGGCAGGAAAACATCAGCGAGGTCACTCTGTATAATTGGCGCAAACACGCCAAAGACGGAGGGTCTCCTGTGCCCGGGGACAACAAACTGACCGATGAATGGCCCGCCGAGGCCAAGTTCGCCGTCGTGCTGGAAACCGCTGCGCTTTCCGAGATTGAACTCAGTGAGTACTGCCGCCGTAAGGGTCTCTATCCCGAGCAAGTCCAGCAATGGCGCCAAGCCTGTATTCTGGGCCAGCAATCCGCTCGTACCTTACAACAGGCGGAGAAGGCACAGGCCAAAGCGGACAAGAAGCGTATCCGGCAACTGGAGCAAGAGCTGCGGCGCAAAGACAAGGCCCTGGCCGAGGCAGCAGCTCTGCTGATATTGCAAAAAAAGCTCGATGCCTACTGGAGCAACGTCGACGAGGACAACTGACCTCGTTGCCAGAGCGGCAGCAATACGTTGCATGGTGGCGCGAAGCGCTTGAAGCTGGCGCCCGCAAGCATCCTGCGGCCGAGGTGTTGGGGCTGAGTCTGCGCACGCTCCAGCGCTGGTTGGCCGGGCCTGAGCTGAGTGCCGATAGGCGACCGGATGCGGTTCGTTCCATACCTGCTCATGCATTGAGCCCAGAGGAGCGGCAGGCCGTGCTGGACGTCTGCAATAGCCAGGAGTTCGCCTCGTTGCCGCCGAGTCAAATTGTGCCACGGCTGGCCGACCAGGGGCGCTACTTGGCCAGTGAGTCGAGCTTCTATCGCATCTTGCGGGCGGCTGACCAGCAGCACAGGCGTGGCCGGAGCCAGCCACCGCGCCATGTGCCGGTACCAACCAGCCATACCGCGACTGGGCCCAATCAAGTGTGGTCCTGGGATATCACCTACTTGCCGTCACTCGTGCGCGGCCAGTATTACTACCTCTATCTGATAGAGGACATCTACAGCCGCAAAGGGGTGGGCTGGGAAGTGCATGAGCAAGAGTGCGGTGAACGGGCGGCGGCGTTGCTGCAACGGAGCATCATCCGCGAGCAGTGCTGGAAGCAGCCGCTGGTCTTGCACTCGGACAACGGCGCGCCAATGAAGTCAGTCACGCTGCTGACCAAGATGCATGACCTGGGTGTCACGCCCTCGCGGGGACGGCCTCGGGTCAGCAACGATAATCCGTACTCGGAGTCATTGTTCAGGACGCTGAAGTACTGTCCGCAGTGGCCATCAGACGGCTTTGCCAGTCTGGAAGCGGCCAGGGAGTGGGTGCGCGACTTTATGGCCTGGTATAACGAAGAGCACCGGCATAGCCGTATCCGCTTCGTCACACCCAACGAGCGGCATCGGGGTGACGATAAAGCCCTGCTGGCGAAACGGGATGCTGTGTACCAGGCCGCCCGAGCACAACACCCAGCGAGGTGGAGTGGCAAGACGCGAGACTGGACACCTATCGGTGCCGTGATGCTAAATCCGGAGCGGCCCGAGAAACCCGAGCCGGAGCAAAAAGAGGCTGCTTAAAACAGCTTTGCGCGACAACTATCTTGAAAAACGCCGATGGTTATCTGTTACGGTTTGTGCAATATCTGGGGGAACGAGCGGCTGACTGACAAGATCAAAATCTTAACCATCTGATTTTAAAGGACTGTCGGATGTATGTCGGCTATCTGTCGTGTCACCTTTCGCGGCGCAAGCCCTATGCTGGCCCTGTCAATTACCACAAGGAGTTCGAGATGATCGTCAGGAAGTTGAGATTGCAACGGGGTTGGTCTCAGGATCAGTTGGCAACGTTGACTGGTTTGAGTGTCCGCACTATCCAGCGGATCGAGCAGGGGCAGCAACCCGGACTGGAATCTCTCAAGGCCCTGGCCGCCGTCTTTGAACTCGATGTGGCTCAACTGGATGGGTCAGAGCAACAGGAGCGCGAGATGAGAGGAAGTGACACTATGGGTCAGGATGCGGTGCAGGTATCGGCAGAGGAGCGGGCGGCAATGCGCTATGTGGAGGCGCTCAAGGGCTTCTATCACCATGTCGCCAGCTACGTGGTGGTGATCTGCGGGCTGTTTGTCATCAACTACCTGAGCAATCCGGAGTACATCTGGGCCTGGTGGCCAACCTTGGGATGGGGGCTGGGACTTGTCTCCCATGCTGTTCGGGTGTTTCAGCCCTTCAAGCTGTTTGGCCCCGAGTGGGAGCGGCGCCAGATCGAGAAACGGTTGGGGCGCAAGTTGTAATCTCAAAGCAGTCACATATCTGCCCATATTTATAGGATATTCTCATAGCTAATATCCATGAATATGGGCTCATCACAAAAATGTGACATGATTGTATTTTGAGATGAAGGCTGAAAAAAAGTTGTCTTGCGGATATTTTGTTTTTAAATGAAGTTTATAGATAGCGCTTACCATTTGATGACATTGTTTTATTTTTAAGGACGATGACATGTTGCTTCTTCAAATTGTCACTGAGACTCCTATATGGGTCTGGATTTTGTTTGCATTTCTCATAACCACAGGCATAAATGCATTAAGTGATAGAGAAACAAATATTGAAGGGCTATTCATTATGCCATTGTTTTTTCTCCTCTGGGGAGGATTCACAGTGATTGATAATCTGGCCTTTTTATTCTGGGGCTTTGCTTCGATGATGTCAGGGGTGATAGCCGGCTCTTATATCGGCTGGCGCCACTTTAGCGATGGACCTCAGCTGAAGCGTAAAGAAGGTACTCATTTAATTATCTGGCCAGGTACTTCATGGGTTCTCGTTTTCGTAATAATTACTTTCATTATAAAGTATGCATTGAATGCTTTTTTAAATATGGATCCTTATTTAAGGTTTTCATTATGGTTTAATATCATCTTTGGTGTTTCAAGTGGATTGATTAGTGGGGTTCTTTGGGGGCGCACAGTGAATTTTTATTTAACATATCGAAAAGCCTATTTATGTGGCTAACTATGCTCAAAATAACTTGATTACAGTTAAAAGTTAAAGCCATTAAATGATCTGCTTTAATAATATTATTCGTCATGTATCAGTTAATCTTATATTGGTATAAAATTCACTGTACGAACAGCAAGCCTTTACTTAATTAGTGAAAATTATCGGTTATCAATGTAAATAGCAGAGTAAGAGAGCCCGGCAAGTTGCCGGGCTCTCTTTTGGGTTCAGGTTTTTGCAAGCACTGCCCTAGCTGGCGTGAGTGGGGCAGGGGGTGGCAAAGAGGGCATCATCCTCGTAGCGCCACAGGGTGAGGCTGTTGCCCCAGACGCAGCCGGTATCGAGCGCCTTGATATCGCTCTTGCCGGTGTTGCCCATCAGGGCCGCCCAGTGGCCGAACACCAGAATGGGGTCATCCACGTGGTGTGCGCGCTGTTCGAACCAGGGACGCAGCCCCGGGGTCGACTCCTTGGGCCCCTTCTTGCATTTGAAGTCGAGACGACCGTCGAAATAGCAGAAGCGCATCCGGGTGAAGGTGTTGATGATGTAGCGGTAGCGGTCGATCCCGACCAGATCATCTTTCCAGCCATCGGGCTGGTCGCCGTACATGTTGTGCAGCAGCCAGCTGTACTGGTCACCGCGTAGCAGGCTCTCTACCTCGCGGGCGCAGTTGCGCGCGGTGCGGACATCCCATGCGGGGGAGATCCCGGCATGCACCATCATGATGGGCAGGTCCGGATGTTCGGCCAGCAGCGGGCGGTGGCGCAGCCACTCCAGCAGTTCATCCCGATCAGGGGCATCCATCAGGCTTTGCAGCTTGTCTTTCTTCTTGAGCGGTGCAACGCCATCGGCGACCGCTAGCAGGTGCAGGTCGTGGTTGCCGAGCACGGTGACGGCGCGGTTGCCCAGCCCTTTGACAAAACGCAGGGTATTGAGGGAGTCCGGGCCGCGGGCGACCAGATCGCCGCAGAGCCAGAGCACGTCTTGGTCGGGATCGAACGCGGCAAGATCCAGCAGACGGCGCAAGTCGTCGTAACAGCCCTGGATGTCACCGACAAAACAGTTCGCCATGAAACCTCAGTTGATAATATTGGGGATGGCCAGCGTGAAGGGGGCGATGGGCGCCTCGAACTGCTGACCAGAGCCATCTTGCAGGGTATAGCTCCCTTCCATCACCCCAAGCGGGGTCGCCAGCGGCACGCCGCTCTGGTAGCGATAGGTCTCACCTTCGGCAATGACGGGTTGTTCCCCGACCACGCCCGGGCCTGCCACTTCCTGCATCTTGCCATTGGCATCGGTGATGAGCCAGCGCCGATGCAGCAGTTGCACCGGGCCGGGCCCCAGATTCTCAATCTCGATCAGATAGTGAAACTGGTAAGGGTCTTTGGAGCCCGCCACATACACGGGGTATGGGCGGATCTCGATGTGCGGGAGTGCCACAGGATCAGGCCTGTTGCTGATCCGCCAGCCAGTTGGCGATCATGACAAACTGCTCGAGGGAGAGATTCTCCGGGCGCAGGTTGCCATCGATACCAAGCTCGGTCAGCTGGGCGTCGGTGATGAAGTTGGAGAAGCTGTTGCGGATGGTCTTGCGACGCTGGCCAAAGCCTTCGGTACAGACGCGATTCAGACAACGAATGTCTTTTGCGACTATGGTCGGATTCTTGTGCGGGATCAGGCGAACTACGGCAGAGTCCACTTTCGGCGCCGGTTTGAAGGCGCCCGGGCCCACTTCCAGCACCGGCACCACCTGGCAGTAGTACTGGGTCATTACGCTCAGACGGCCATAAGCCTTGCTGCCCGGGCCAGCGGCCAGACGCAACACCACTTCCTTTTGCAGCATGAAGTGCATGTCTTCAACCCGGTCGGCAAATTCGCACAGGTGGAAGATGAGCGGGGTGGAGATGTTGTAGGGCAGGTTGCCGAAGATGCGCAGCGGCCCCTTGCCTTCACCCATCAGGGTGCCAAAGTCGAAACGCATGGCGTCCGCTTCGATGACGGTCAGCTTGTCTTTGAGTGTCGGGTGCTCGCGCAGGCGAGCTGCCAGGTCCCGGTCAAGCTCGACCACGGTCATTTTGTCCATCTGGGCGGCGACCGGCTCGGTCAGCGCGGCCAGACCCGGACCGATCTCCACCAGATTCTGACCCGGCTGCGGGTTGATGGCGGCCACTATCTGGTCGATCACATACCGGTCGTGCAAGAAGTTCTGACCGAAACGCTTACGGGCCGTGTGGCCCATGTGCACCTTACTGCTCATATCTTTTTTTCTCTACCATCTTGATGGCGTGGTTAATCGCGGTGATCAGGCTGCCCGGATCGGCCAGGCCCTTGCCTGCCAGATCCAGCGCGGTGCCGTGATCCACCGAAGTGCGGATGAAGGGAAGCCCCAGGGTGATATTGACCGAACTGCCGAAGCCCTTGTATTTGAGCACAGGCAGCCCCTGGTCGTGGTACATGGCGAGTACCGCATCCGCATCCTTGAGGTATTTCTCCTGGAACAGGGTGTCGGCCGGCAACGGGCCGACCAGATCGATCCCTTCCTGGCGCAGCGTGGCCAGGGCGGGTTCGATCACGTCAATCTCTTCACGTCCGAGATGGCCACCTTCCCCAGCGTGGGGGTTGAGGCCGCAGACGTAAATACGGGGTTTGGCGATGCCAAACTTGGTGGCGAGATCCTCGTTGAGGATCCGGATCACCTTGCCGAGGCGATCCTCGGTGATGGCCATCGCTACATAGGCCAGCGGAATATGGGTAGTCGCCAGTGCGACCCGCAGCCCTTCGGTGGCCAGCATCATCACCACATCGGCGGTGTTGGATTGCTGGGCAAAGAACTCGGTGTGGCCGCTGAACGAGACCCCGGCCTGATTGATGATCCCCTTGTGCACCGGCCCGGTCACCACGGCGGCAAATTCGCCGCTCATGTTGCCATCGCAGGCACGCTGCAGGGTCGCCAGCACATAGGCGCCATTGCCTTCGTTCAGCTCGCCCGGCACCACGGCGGTACCGAGAGAGACAGAACATACCGTCAGGGTGCCGGCTCGCTGCGGTTGAGCAGGTTGACTGGCATCGTAGGGCTCAAGCTCAATGGGCAGACCAAGCAGGGTTGCCCGCTCGCGCAGCAGCGCCGGATCGGCGATCACCACCAACTGGTGGGGCCAATCCTGCTTGGCAATCTGCAGCACCAGATCCGGGCCGATCCCGGCCGGTTCGCCCGGGGTAACGGCAAGGCGACGGCAGCTCATCAGCTACCGGTTCCTTCGATCTGGATGTAGGCCTCGTCACGCAGCTCATCCAGCCACGCCTGGGACTCTTCCACGAAGCGACGGTTGTAGATCAGCTGGTAGGCGCGCTGCTCCTGAGCCTTGTCGGTCGCATCCTGGCTGCGGCGATCTTCCACCTGCACGATGTGCCAGCCATGGCTGGTACGGAACGGGGCACTGATCTGGCCCGGTTGCAGACGGTTGACCATGTCGCGGAACTCGGGGACATAGACATTGGGATCAGACCAGCCCAGTTCGCCACCCTGCACCGCAGAGCCCGGATCTTCGGAGTACTTCTCCGCCATGCTGGCGAAGCTGGCCTTGCCGCTCTTGATGTCGTGCAGAATGCCGTCCAGCATCCCCTTGGCTTTCTCTTCGCTCAGGATAATGGACGGCTTGATCAGGATGTGGCGGGCTTTCACCTCGGTCTGCATCACTTGCTGCTGACCCTTGGTGTCGAACACCTTGACGATGTGCAGGCCGGCGCCGGAGCGCAGCGGGCCGACGATGTCGCCCTTCTTGGCACCTTGCACCGCTTCCGCCATCAGGGTCGGCATCTCTTGCGGGCTCATCCAGCCCCAGTCGCCCCCTTCCAGCGCCTTGGGACCGTTACTCTCGGCAATGGCCAGTTTGCGGAAGTCGGCACCTTGCTTGAGGGCGGCCAGAATGCGCTCGATCTTGCTCTTGGCGGCATCCAGCTGGGCGGCAGTGGGGTTGTCCGGCAGGGCAATCTGGATATGGCCGACATGGTATTCGTTCTGCTGTTGACCCTGTTTCTTCAGGATCTCTACCACCTGCTTCACCTCCTGCTCGGAGATGTTGATACGGCGGCGCACCTGGTTGCGGCGCACCTCGTTCATCAGGATCTCGCGGCGAACCTCTTCCCGATACTGGGCATAGGTCATCCCTTCACGGGCGAGCTGGGCGCGCAGCTGATCCAGGGTCATCTTGTTGTCGGCAGCGATGCCCTGAATAGCCTGTTCCAGCTGGGTGTCGCTGATCTTCAGCCCCTGGCGCTCCGCCAGTTGCAACTGCAGGCTCTCCTGGATCAGGCGATCCAGCGCCTGTTTGCGCAGGGTGGCATCGTCAGGCAGGGACTGGCCGCTCTCCTGAGCGGAGAGTTTTACCTTGTTGACCAGTGCGTCCTGTTGGCTGGACAGCACCACGTCCTTGTTGACCACGGCCAGCACCTTGTCCATCAGCTCGGGCGCAGCCAGTGCGGCCTGGCTCATGGCACCGAACATTCCCGCGGTCAGCAGGGCAATCAGGGTCTTTTTCATATCCATCTCTCAAGGCTGGGCCAGCATCATTGCTGGCCTTTCAGATTAAACGGGCGAACATAGGGCAACAGCTCGGTATCCAGTGTGACGCTGCGGCCACCTGTACCCACGCTACCAAGTCCCTTCATTTCAAACTGCAGACCAATGACTTTTTCCGAGCGTGACGTGAGAACATTGTTTTCCCACTGTGGCTGGTTGTGCCACTCCAGGCTCATATTGATGCTCCAGCAGCAGGAGTCGTATTTGACACCGACCTTGCGGTCAATGTTCACATCCTGCTTGATATCACGGTAGTAACCGCCATACATCTGCCACTGATCGGCGATCGGAGCCATCATCACCAGACCCGCCTGGCTCAGATCTTCTGCCAGCGCTGTGTTGGTCGGATAGCGATAGTCCAGGTTGCCATCCTTGATGTAGCGGTAGTTGACCTGAGTGGTCAGCTTGCCGGTCCGGTACTCGACTGCACCGTTGCCAGCCGTAAATTCACCCTCGGAGGTATCGTACTGGGTTCCTGCGTGGGCAAACCACTCATCGGTGATCCGGGCATCCCCCTCAAACGAGAGCAGGGAGCGTGCGTTGGTACTTTCCGGATTTGAAGGGTAGAGGCGCACCTTGGGTGGTGTCATTTCGAAGGCCTGGGCCACCGCCAGACGCAACCGTTCATCACCCACATTGTCATAGACCCGGCTGGTCAGGCCAACGGTGACCCGGTTGGCATCGCTAATGCGGTCGAGACCGGCAAAGCGGCGATCACTGAACAGGCTGTAGTAATCCTGACGGGTGGTTGTGGAGTCGTAGATCCCGATCTCGTCCTGATTTTTGTAAGGGATATAGAGGTACTGGAACTCGGGCTCCAGGGTCTGGGTGCCCTTGCCATCATACCAGTCGAGCGGCCGATCGAAGTTGACGCCCCCCTTGAGGCGGAAGGAGGGCAGAGTACGGGTAATGGTGCCCTCTTTCAGGGTCAGCTGTTTGCTGTCTGCATCGGTGAAGCGGCTGCGGTCCTGGCTAACCAGATTATCGGGTACCTCCTGGTTGTAGGAGGTAAACATCAGCTTGTACTGGCTGGTGAGGTAGTAGCCAGGGGCATCGATGAGAGGCACGGTCAGGGTTGGCGCCAGGTGCAGACGGGTGGCAGTATAGCGCTCACCTACCTGCTGGGTGCTGGCACTGCCGCTGTCGTAGCCAAACTTGGTCAGTTCGCTGTTCCAGGCCAGATCGAACCACTTGCCCTGCTGGAAGTAGTTGTAGTCGATACGCGGCAGCATCTCGTGGGGCAATAGAGCTGTTGGGCTAAGGACCTGGTAGCGGCGCACCTCGGAGGTGAGGTTCCAGTTGTGCTGGTAGTAGCCGGCGGTAAAGGATTGCTGTAACTGGCTGTCGACCTGGGTGCCCACTTGCGGGCTGAAGTCGTTGAAGTAGTTGTAATCCTTGTCCCGCACCTGGGTGTAGTCGAGGCCAAAACGCAGGGATCCATCCATCAGGGCGGAGCCGTGACGCACGTTCATCAGATAACGATGGCCATCTGAAAGATTGGAGTTGCTCGGGCTGTACTGCTTGTCATCCGCCAGATTTTCAAAGTACAGAATACCTGCATGTGCGGGTTCCGGCATGTAGCGGAACTCCACTTGTTCCATCAGGCCGCGTTTATCCATAAAACGGGAGGTGATGGTGGCATCGTAGTTGGGAGCTATGTTCCAGTAGAAGGGCTGGGTGATATCCATGCCGTTGCTGGAGCTCTGCTTGTAGCCCGGGTAGAGCAGACCGGTCTTCCGCTCATCCTTGATGGGGAAGTTGATATAGGGGAAGTAGAACACCGGATAGTCGTAAAGCCAGAGGCTGGCATTCCAGGCTTCGCCGAACACCTCTTTCTGGTCGATGTCGATGCTGCCCGCCTTGAGGGTCCACACTTCCTGACCGGGGGGGCAGGTGGTGTACTGAGCCCCCTCCATGGTGATGTTCTGGTTGTTGTTGGTCATCACCACGCGCTTGGCAAAGCCGCGCACCGGTGAGCCATGCACCTGATACTTGCCCTCTTCCAGCTCGGAGTTCTTGGTATCCAGGTTGGATTTGAGGGTCTTGTCGCTGGTGACGGTCACCTGACCGTCGTTGTAATAGATGTTGCCGATGGCGATGACATCCCGGCTCTTCTGGTCGAGCTGGGCATAGTCGGAGTCAAACTTGCGAACACCCTGACGAACCTTGACGTCGCCTTCATAGACGGCGGTGCCGCCCTGTTTGGCCTCGAGACGGTCAGCATCAACCTCGACCGGCTGTGCGTTGGCATCCTGATCCGATGCAGGCTTCTCTATCTTGGGAACATAGTCATAGCAGAGACTATCGAGAATGCCGGTGGCTGGCGGCGCTTCGAACGGGGCCGCCTGCACCATCATAGGGGTGAGTGCGGGGGCCAGGCTGATAGTCAGGGCGATGGGATAGCGGTACCCCAGTGTCCATTTTGTCATGTGAAAGACTCGTGCAATCCGTGATAGATACGGTTGATCCAAGGCATGCATTTTACGACAGGTTTCATCGAGTTGACATTGCATGTCATTGCTTTATGTTAGCCGGCAATGATAAAGCATTATTGCGGCCAGGGCTAACAGCCAAGTGCTGCTTTCCACCTTGGTCCTCTACTTATGCACGATCGCGATTCCCTGCTATTGCAGTGGGCACGCCGTATTTCCGGTGATGCCACTCTCACGCTTACCCTCATTTCCGGTGATGCCAGCTTCCGCCGCTACTCTCGCGGTGGTGGTCTGGTGTGGGTGGATGCCAATCCGAAAACCGAAAAAAATCATGAATTTGTTCGTAACGCGGCCGCCTTGCAGGCGCGTCAGCTGTTGGCGCCAGAGGTGAAGGCGGTGGACTACGAACAGGGGCTGCTGGCGGTCAGTGATCTGGGCGATACCCAGCTAATCAGCTGCTTGAACGAACACAATGTGCTGGCCTGGTATGGCAAGGCGATTGATTTGCTGCCCCGCCTGGGGGCGGTTGAACTGGCGCTTGAACCCTTCGATGCGGCTTTTATGGCGCGGGAGAACAGCATTTTCCCCGAGTGGCTGCTGGGTCATCATCTGCAACTGACCCTGAGCCATGCAGAGCAGCAACTGCTGGACGAGACCTTTGCCTGCCTCACCGCCTGCAATCTGGCCCAGCCGCAGGGGGTGATGCATAGAGATTTTCACAGTCGCAACCTGATGGTATGTGGCGGGGATACCCCCGAGAGCAGCCAGCTGGCCATCATCGATTTTCAGGATATGGTCATCGGGCCGCTTACCTATGACTTGGTCTCCCTGCTGAAAGATTGCTACGTGCGCTGGCCGGACGAGGTGATCGATGAAGGGATGCGTCACGGCTTTGCCATCCTGCAACAGGCGGGTCTGCTTGGCGAGCTCGATTATGCCAGTTTCCGTCGTGATGCCGACCTGACCGGCATGCAGCGCCACCTCAAAGCGGCCGGAATCTTCACCCGGCTCTATCATCGCGATGGCAAGTCCGGCTATCTCAAGGATATTCCCCGTACCCTCGGCTATGTGGTGGATGTCTGTCGCACTCACGGTAGCGCCTATCCGGTATTGGCCCGTTTTGGTCAGTGGCTGGAGCAGGTTGTGTTGCCGGGGATCGCCAATGCAGGGGTAAAACCATGAAGGCGATGATCCTGGCCGCTGGCCGTGGCGAGCGGATGCGCCCGCTGACCGACCTGCTGCCCAAGCCGCTGCTGGCGGTGGGGGGAAAACCGCTCATCGTTCATCACATCGAAAAACTCAAAGCCGCTGGCGTGACCGAGTTGGTCATCAACCACGCCTGGCTTGGCCACAAGCTGGTCGAGAGCCTTGGTGATGGCAGTGCGCTTGGGGTGACCATCCACTGGTCAGCCGAGGAGAGTGCGCTGGAGACCGCGGGCGGCATTGTGCAGGCGCTGCCGCTGCTGGGCTCTGACCCCTTTTTGGTGATCAACGGCGATACCTGGCTCGATCTCGATTATCACACTCTGGTCAGCCAGCTCCTTGGCGATGATCTGGCCCACCTTTGGCTGGTACCCAATCCGCCCCAGCACCCGAGCGGGGACTTTGCCCTGCAAGGGGGGCGAGTCATGGATACGCCAGCGTTTACCTTCAGCGGGGTCGGACTATATGATCCGGCGGCCTTTGCCGGTCTCGCGGGCGGCGCCCGCAAACTGGCGCCCCTGCTCCGTGACTGGATGGCGCAAGGGCGGGTGGGCGGCAGCCTGCTCGCTGGCGAGTGGCGCGATATCGGCACGGTCGATCGACTGCACGAGCTGGATGACCAGCTCCAGGCCCGCACTCATTAACTTCAAGAGGTCTTGAACCATGCGTATTTGGGGTAAGGTGCTGGGCGCCTTCTTCGGTTTTCTGCTCGGCAATATCATCGGCGCCCTGATTGGCCTCTGGATTGGCCACCGTTTCGACCGTGGCATGGGGCTGCAGGGGGCGTTTCGTCGTGGCCCGAGTCAGGAGCAGCAAGCCGTCTTCTTCCACGCCACCTTCTCGGTGATGGGCCATATCGCCAAGTCAAGCGGTCAGGTGACCGAGCAGGAGATCCGGGTTGCCTCCAACCTGATGGATCGGATGCGGCTGGCGGGCGAACAGCGTGCCCGGGCGCAGGAGTCGTTTCGTCTCGGTAAAGAGGCCGACTTCCCGCTGCGCGAAACCCTGGCCGAGTTCCGCCGTGCCAGTCTGGGGCAGCGCGATATTCTGCGCTTCTTCCTCGAAGTGCAGTTGCAGGCGGCCTTTGCCGACGGGCGGGTGGAGGAAGGCGAGCGCGCCATTCTGCACACCATTGCCGACGAGCTGGGCTTCAGCCGCATCGAGTTGGCCCGCATTCTGGCAATGGCCGAAGCGCAGATGAACTTCTTCAATCAGGCTCATGGCCAGTATCAGGGGGGCCATTCCGGTGGCCAGCAGTATCGGCAGGCGGCACCCTCTGCGGATCGCCTCAAGAATGCCTACCAGTTGCTGGGGGTGAGCGAGAGCGACAGCGATCAGGATATCAAGCGCGCCTACCGCAAGGAGATGAGCAAACATCACCCGGACAAGCTGGCCGCCAAGGGATTGCCGCCGGAGATGATGGAGATGGCCAAGGAGAAGACCCAGGAGATCCAGCAAGCCTGGGAGTGGATCCGCGAGGCCCGCGGCATCCGTTAAGCGCCAAAATCTGGCTGTAACAGACAATAAAAAGCCCCGCAGCAGTGCGGGGCTTTGTTTTGCCGTGTGGCGCAGGCCGGGTTATTTGGCCGGAATCGCTTCCAGCACGTGCACCAGCAGTTGCCAGAAACGTTCGACCGCCGGGATATGTACCTTCTCGTCAGGGGAGTGGGCACCGCGGATGGTCGGGCCGAAGGAGACCATGTCCCACTCCGGATAGGCGCTCTTGAACAGACCGCACTCGAGGCCGGCGTGGATCACCATGACGTTGGGCATGGTGCCAAACAGGGTCTGGTAGCTGTTGCGTACCAGCGCCATGACGGGGGAGTCCACGTTCGGCGCCCAACCCGGATAGGCCCCGGTGAATTCGCAGCTGGCGCCTGCCAGGGTGAACAGGGAGCGGGTCATCTGCTCGATGCTCTCGCGGCCGGAGTCAATCAGGGAGCGGATCAGGCACTGGACGTACACTTCGCCATCCTGAGTCTTGATGACCCCCAGGTTGGTAGAGGTTTCGGTCACGCCGGGCATGGCATCGCTCATGCGCATCACGCCGTTCGGGCAGGCCATCAGGGCATCCAGCAGGCGCTGCTGCAGGGAGACGCTCATCAACTTGGCCGGTTTGGCGGCGTTGTTGACCAGCACGGTCAGGTTCGGCTCGGTGGCGGCCAGTTCGGTCTGGTAGATCCCGGTGTAGCGGTCAACCAGCGCCTTGAACTCGTTTACGCTGGCTGCGGGCACCAGCAGGGTGGCGCGAGCTTCGCGCGGGATGGCGTTGCGCAGCGTGCCGCCGTGGATCTCGGCCAGACGAACACTCAGCGGCTCTGCTGCTTTGAGCAGGCGAACCAGCAGCTTGTTGGCGTTGCCACGGCCGCGATGGATATCGCAACCGGAGTGACCGCCGCGCAGTCCTTTTACGGCCAGTTCGAACGCTTCGCCTTCGCTGGCATCAACCAGCTCGAGCGGGAAGCGGATATTGGCATCCACACCGCCAGCGCAGCCCATATAGACTTCGCCATCCTCTTCGGAGTCGGTGTTGAGCAAAATTTCGCCCTCCAGCCAGCCCGCTTCCAGACCGAAAGCGCCGGTCATGCCGGTCTCTTCGTCTGTGGTCAGCAGCACTTCCAGCGGACCGTGCTTGATGGTCTTGTCAGCCAGCACAGCCAGACAACCGGCCATGCCGATGCCGTTGTCGGCACCCAGGGTGGTGCCTCGGGCAGTGACCCACTCGCCATCGACATAAGCATCGATGGGATCGGTTGCGAAGTCGTGTTTGGTGTCGGCGTTGGCCTGCGGCACCATGTCGATGTGGGCCTGCAGTACCACGGCTTTGCGGTTTTCCATCCCCGGGGTGGCCGGTTTCTTGATGATGATGTTGCCGACCTTGTCCTGCTTGACCGCCAGACCTTCCCCTTGAGCCCATTGGATGATCCAGGCGCTCAGTTTGGCTTCATGTTTGGAAGGGTGGGGGATGGAGCAGATCTGTTCGAAGAAATGCCAAATCAGTTTGGGAGAGAGAGAGCTAAGCTGTGCCACGTCGGGACTCCTTACCAGCACGGAATTAACAGGGCCCCATCAGCGGGCCGGGGAAGAGGATAACGATAATACAGTCAATCACACAAAAATGTGAGCAATCAGCGCAAATCGCAGGCAGCTTGTGCTGGCTGATGGCAACCAGGCAGTACGATCGTCAGGTTCGGACGACGCTGACCGATAGAAAAGAAAATATGTGACCGATCTCACAAAAACATTGAATTTAACGCACCGACTGGTAAATTAGCTCCCGTGGTTCGCCACCCGTCAGGATGACGATGAAAGCCTCCAGGGAACCGAAGCAAAGCAAGTGCGCCTCCATGGAACCGAGTGTTCGTTCAAGGATTTGAGCCCGCATTAAAGGTACGTAACTTGTTAAGCAATCAGGAGTTTCAATATGCCAGGCAGCAACTCAACCTATTGGTTTGCCCCCTCTTTGTATACCCAGGGTTTCAGCTACCCTAACCCCTTCGTCACTCGTCGCTAAGACGAGCTGCCCAACCAGGCAGAGGCGAGAAAGCAGCAGGTGCGTGAGGTAAATCCTCCCCCTGCTATTTTTTTATCTGCGATTTGCCGCACGGCCCATTTGGACTCGGCAGCAGGGACGGCAGGTTAGTCGTTTGGCGCTCGAGATGTGCCGAATGGAGAGGGGGATGCCGATTTTTCCTGTTTTTGGCATACGTTTGCCAGGCATTTTCTCTGCAAACGGTGCTATCATATCGGCCCAACAGCCTGTCCGCGGTTTGGACACATCATCTAACCGATCGCCGGATAAGCCCATCTTGCTTCCATTGTTATCAGATTTGCTGCCGAGGCTTAGCCCTGAGGCAGCCGAAGTGCAATCTGAATTCAGTCGGGCAAGGGCCGCCATTTACTGGCATCCGCAGGGATAATTGCGGATGTTGTTATTTTAAGTGATTGTTTTTAAATAACTATTCGAGATCGATAACATGCCGAAAAAGTTCTATGTGTCGTGGGACAACCTGCAACGTGAAGCTCGCCGTCTGGCCCGTCGTCAGCTGCCTGTCAGCCAGTGGAAAGGTATCATCGCGGTCAGCCGTGGTGGCCTGGTGCCCGCAGCCCTGATGGCCCGTGAACTTGGCATTCGTAATGTGGAAACCCTCTGCATCTCCAGCTATGACCATGACAGCCAGCGCGAGTTGGTGGTCGTGAAGGCTGCCACCACCGCCGGTGACGGCGAAGGCTGGCTGGTGGTGGAAGATCTGGTGGACACCGGCACTACCGCCAAGGCAATCCGCGAGCTCTACCCGAAAGCCAAGTTCATCGCGATTTTCGCCAAGCCGATGGGCGAAGCGCTGTTGGATGATTTCGAAGTGGCGATCCCGCAGGATACCTGGATCGAACAGCCGTGGGATATGGCACTGGAGTTCGCCACACCGATCTGCGACGAAAAGTAACGGGAGCGGGATGTGACGCTCACTGCGTCCATTGGTCGCGACCGGCAATAATGGTTTCACAGGGCTCCAATTTGGAGCCCTGTTTTTTTGTGTATCAATCTGTTGCAGGGTGGCTGATGGGCAGTAAAAGTGGTTAAGATGAGCCATTGCCTGATATGAATGGGACACTATCTTGGACTTGAACGAAGACCTAAACCTGACCGAACAGCTCTTTACCCGCGTCAAGAAGGTATTGGAAACATCCGAGATCTCCAACTCCAGTGCGGCTGATCTAGCGCAAGCCGACTCAGACGAGATGTTTATCGACGGCTCCATGTCAAAGAGCTGGTATCGCCTGCTGCGCCGCCCCTCCTGGACCTGGCAGGGGGCTGATCCCATCGAAGTGGAGCAGACCCTGGCCCGTATCGCCATGGCGACCGGCAAGCGCACCCACGATTGCTATCTCGATACCATCAAGGGCTATGTGCCCGGCAACTGGATCTACGAGTGGAGCCAGGTGGCTGGCAACTATTTCAAGCAGGGCCGCGAACTGCGCGAGAAGGGTGATCCTTCTGGTGCCTTGAAACAGCTGCTCAAGGCTGTGCGCTACTACTCCATCGCCAGCTATCCCCATCTCAAGGATGACGAGCTGGCGGATCAGGCCCAGCTGCTTGGCAACATGGCCTATCGCGAGGCGGGTCGCCTGTTCAAGGTGCCGCTCAAAGAGATCCAGGTGCCTTTTCGCGGCAAGCATATTCAGGGTTATCTCCACTTGCCGACGACCGAAAAACCGGTGCCGCTGGTGATCATCAGCGGCGGGATCGACTCTCTGCAGCTCGATTTCCTCAACTTCTATCTCAAACGGCTCGAGCCTAACGGTATCGGCATGCTCTCCCTCGATATGCCCGGGGTTGGCTATGCCGAGCATTGGCCACTGGTGCAGGATACTAGCCGCCTTCATCAGGCGGTGCTCCATTACCTCTCCGAAGTGGCCTGGGTCGATCATCAGCGTATCGCCATGGTGGGAATGCGGCTGGCGGGTAATATCGCAGCCAGACTGGCCTTTATCGAACCCTTTAAGCTGCGCACCGTGGTCTGTGTCGGCGCCGGTGTCAATCAGGTGTTTACCAATCAGGAGCTGTTTGCCAAGTGTCCGCGCATGATGCGGGACAGTCTGGCCAACCGGTTGGGGGCGGATGCGGCGCAGTGGGACGGCATGCGTACCAAGTGCCAGGTATTTTCACTTAAAACGCAAGGATTACTGGGGACTCGCACCTCAGTGCCGATATTGAGTATTGGGCACAAGCGAGATTTTATTTGTCCCGAGCAGGATGTACGGGCATTGGCGGCGGCCAGTCGTAACGGCAAGGCCATCGTATTCGACAAGCAGCCTTTGCTGGAGGTGTATGACAAGGCGCTGGACGAAATCGTCGAGTGGCTGAAACAGCATTTGTGTACCTGACATTGCGCTAAAGAACTGACGCCATCCCGAGGTGGCGCGGCTTGTTTAACAGGGAGGTTAACATGTCTGAAAGAGTGACCTACAAGCGACTGCTGAGGCAGTTTGCTGCCATTGGCCCCTATTTGCGCGAAGATCTCTGCGAAGAGGGGCGTTATCGTTTCGACTGCCTGTCGGTCTGTGTCAGCGCCAAGCCGGCGCCGGACAAGCGGGAGTTCTGGGGCTGGTGGCTGGTGCTGGAGCAGGACGATCACCACTTCCGTTACCACTATCAGCTCGGTTTCTACAATGCTGATGGTGAGTGGCTGGACAAGCCGATCCCCAAGAAGCACCAGGTAGAAGTGGAACGGACCCTCAACCGTTTCTACAAGCTCATCAGCGACAAACTGACGGCTCTGGAGTGTCAGTTAGCGCCAGCGGATCAGGTCACCAATGAGTTGACCGTGACAGCTGCTTGATCCCTGATGCCCGGCGAGCAGCATCCCGCTGTTTGCCGGGCCATCAGTCAGCCATCTCCCCTTCCGACCGCAATCATCCGGGCTTTGCTTCATCTCCTCACCCCGACGTTAATTGCCTTGCAGGGCTCCATGGCCGTGGGTATAAAGATATTCCTTACTTTTTAGCCTTTATGCTCCCATGGAAAACAGAACCATAGTCGTCAAGTTGGGCACCAGCGTGCTCACAGGGGGGTCTTCCCAGCTCAATCGTGCCCATATGGTCGAGCTGGTCAGACAGTGTGCGGCCTTGCACCGTCACGGCCATCGGGTCGTGGTCGTCACATCAGGGGCTATCGCCGCCGGGCGTGAACATCTGGGTCACCCGCCACTGGCGCCAACCCTGCCCAACAAGCAGATGCTGGCAGCGGTTGGTCAGACCCAGCTTATTCGGGTATGGCAGGATCTGTTCAACCTCTACGGTCTGCATATCGGCCAGATGCTGCTGACCCGCGCCGATCTGGAAGATCGGGAGCGCTACCTCAACGCCCGCGACACCATGCGCACCCTGCTCGATCACCGCATTATTCCGGTCATCAACGAAAACGATGCGGTGGCGACCGCCGAGATCAAGGTCGGCGACAACGACAACCTCTCCGCGCGGGCCGCCATTCTGGCGGATGCGGATCTGCTGATCCTGCTGACAGATCAGAAGGGGCTCTTTACCGCCGATCCGCGCACCAATCCCGACGCCCAGCTTATTGAAGAGGTGCAGACCATCGACGATACCCTGCGCTCGCTGGCGGGTGACAGTGTCAGCGGCCTCGGCACCGGCGGCATGGCTACCAAGCTGCAGGCCGCCGATGTGGCGCGCCGCGCTGGTGTCAACGTGGTGATCGCGACCGGCCAGATGCCGGAGGTGATCGGCCGTCTCGCCAAGGGCGAGCGGATTGGCACCCTGTTCCCCGCGTTGGCGTCCCCGCTGGAAGGGCGCAAGAGCTGGATCCTGGCAGGCCCACCTCCTCACGGTGAAGTGCATGTGGATCAGGGCGCAGTGGCCGCCATGAAGGAGAAAGGCTCCAGCCTGCTGCCCAAGGGGATTGTGGCAGTCAAGGGCGATTTCATTCGGGGCGATGTGGTGCGTATTCTTGATCCCAAAGGCGCCGAGTTGGCGCGCGGTATCTGCCGTTACGACCATCTGGAGCTGGAGAAGCTGCGCGGCGTCCACTCGGATCAGATTGAGCAGGTACTGGGCTATGGATATGGTTCAGTAGCCATCCATCGAGACGATATGGTGCTGCTCTAATCAGGGCGGCACGGCATGAACAAAGGGAAATGAGATGAGTCTGGAGAAAATGGGGCAGGCGGCCCGAGAAGCCGCCTATCAGCTGGCTACCATCAGCACGGCGCAGAAGAATCGGGCGCTGGCCGCCATCGCCGACGAGCTTGAGGCGCGCAGTGAGCAGATCCTCGCGGCCAATGACAAGGATATCGCGGCCGGGCGTGAGGCTGGCTTGTCAGAAGCCATGCTGGATCGCCTGCTGCTCAATCCGGCCCGGCTGGCCGGGATTGTGGCGGATGTGCGCAAGGTGATCACGCTGGATGATCCGGTCGGTGCTGAAATGGATAGCCGGGTGCTGGAAAATGGCCTGCGGCTCTCCCGTCGTCGGGTGCCCATCGGGGTTATCGGCGTCATCTACGAGGCGCGACCCAACGTCACCATCGATATCGCCAGCCTCTGCCTCAAGACTGGCAACGCCAGCATATTGCGTGGCGGGCGCGAGACCTTCCACTCCAATCTGGAGCTGGTGCGGGTGATCCAGCATGCCTTGGCGGCCTCCGGTCTGCCCGAGGCGGCGGTGCAGTACATCGACAACCCGGATCGGACGCTGGTCGGCGAGTTGCTTCGTCTCGACCGCTATGTGGACATGATCATCCCCCGTGGTGGCGCGGGCCTGCACAAGATGTGCAAGGAGAACAGCTCGATTCCGGTCATCATCGGCGGCTTTGGCATCAGCCACATCTTCGTCGACGAGAGTGCCGATCTGGTGCGCTCTCTGGCGGTTATCGACAACGCCAAGGTGCAGCGCCCTTCCGCCTGCAACGCCCTCGATACCCTGCTGGTACACGAGAAAGTCGCTTCGACTTTCCTGCCGCAGCTGGTCGTTCTGATGAACGAGCGCAAGGTGACGCTGGTCGGCGCGGCCAACGCCATGACGCTGCTGGCGGGCGCCGACAACCTGTGCGAGGCGGGGCCGGAGGATTTCGATACCGAGTGGCTCGGGCTGACCCTGGGGGTCAAGTTAGTGGCGGATGTGAACGAGGCGCTGGCCCATATGCGCGAGCACAACGCCGGCCACTCCGATGCCATCCTGACCAACGATCTGGCCAACGCCGAGCGTTTCGTCAATGGGGCCGGTTCGGCGGCGGTCTATGTCAACGCCTCCACCCGTTTCACCGATGGTGGCCAGTTTGGTCTGGGCGCTGAAGTGGCGGTCTCGACCCAGATGCTGCATGCCCGTGGCCCCATGGGGTTGACCGAGCTCACCAGCTACAAGTGGGTAGGGCAGGCCGATTACCTCAGCCGCGCCTGATAACCGGTTGTGTCAGATACAAAAATGCCGACTCTTGGGTCGGCATTTTTTTCGCGGGTATCGTGCCGATACCACGCAGTGCACTATCCCTCGGGGTTATTCCCCGTGATAGAGCGCCTTGTCACCGTGCTTGAGCACATAACCCTTCCAGATAAAGAGGGTGTAGCCGCTGCCCTGCCACGACCAGTTGCCCTCCGCACCTTGACGGGTCAGCGCAAGCAGCTCGCCGCTTGGTAGATGCAGTTCGGCCTGCGTCTGATCGGCGTTGAACAGCAGGAAGGCGCTGCTGGTCTGGCTGGCATCGGTTGGATTGAGCCGGATACCCTCTTCAAACAGGCGCACACATTTGCCAGTCAGCGCTGACCACTGATAGCCCGCACTGCCGATACAGCCGTGGCTGTCGCGATCGCTGCCAACCAGATGTTGTTCCGGTGTACTGCATGCCGCCAGCAGCAGAGAGGCGGCCATCAGAGTCAAGGTGCGCATGGTTACTCCTGCAGATCCCGTTCGATGACGATGTTGGAGAATCCCAGCTCTTTGAAGTAGTTCTCCTGGTAATCCTTCACGCTTTTCTTGTCGCGGCGACAAACCTGAGCCAGCTGGGCCTCCATGGCGTGAAAACTGGTGAGATCCAGCCCTTCAGCAGCAGCGATGGCGTCGTAGATGCTGCGGAACTTGTCGTTCGCGTAGCCGATCTCTTTGGCCTGTTTTTTATAGGTGTACGTAATCTTAAAGGCCATCTTGCCCTTCCTTCTTCGATTTGGCTTGCTTGCGCTGGACGTAGAGGTAGAGGCTTTCGACCTTCTCCCGGGCCCAGGGGGTCTTGCGCAAGAACTTCAGGCTGGACTTGATGCTGGGATTATCGGTGAAGCAGCGGATATTGATCTGCTGCCCCAGCTCTTCCCAGCCATAGTGTTCGACCAGCGCGGTGACGATGGCTTCCAGCGTCAGCCCGTGCAGTGGGTTGTTTTTCTGCGAGGCGTTCGGTTGCTCGCTCATGCCTGCTCCGCCAGCTTGGCAAAGGGCTGACCCATGCGGGTGGTGACGCCATTGGCCAGATGGGGCTCGAAACCGGCCAGCATGCCTGGGCCAAACAGGCAGACCACGGTGCTGCCCAGCTTGAACAGGCCCATCTCGGCACCTTTTTGCAGGGTAATGGCCTCGTTGCCGGTGTAGTCCCAGCGCACCACCTTCTTCTCTTTGGTCGGAGCAATGTTACCGGCCCAGATGGTCTCGATGCTGGCCACGATAGTCGCACCGACCAGCACCAGCGCCATCGGGCCGTGCGGAGTGCGGAAGGTGGCGACCACCCGCTCGTTGCGGGCAAACAGGTTGGGCACGTTCTCGGCGGTGAGCGGGTTGACGGAGAAGAGATCCCCCGGCACGAACACCATGCTCTCCAGCACACCGTCCAGCGGCATATGGATGCGGTGATAATCCTTGGGCGCCAGATAGATGGTGGCAAAGTCGCCATCCTTGAACGGCGCCACCAGATCCTCATAGCCGCCCAGTAGTTCGCGGGCGCTGTAGTCGTGGCCCTTGGCCTGAATGATGCGACCCTGCTGGATGGGACCGAGCTGGCTGACTGTGCCATCGACCGGCAGCGCCAGGGTCATGGCATCCTCTACCACGGGGCGGATACCGGGCTTGAGCTCGCGAGTGAAGAACTCGTTGAAGCTCTTGTAGTGGGCCGGACTCTCGTGCAGCGCCTCGCTCATATCGACCTGATACTGCTTGATAAAGGCCTCGATCACTTTGGTGGTGATGTTGCCCGCTTCGGCGGCGGCAAACTTGCCGATCAGACGGGAGAGGGCGTGCTTGGGCAGACAGTATTGACCGGCAATTTTCAGGTTGTCAGTAATGCTCATGTTCATCATCAACGTAGGTTTATTAGGGTCACAGGCGCGCTTGCTGGCGACCGTGACGGGCTTCCTGCATGGTTTCCAGGATGCGGTGATAGTTGTGGAAGCGATCGGCGCTGATGTCGCCCGCGTCGACCGCGGCGCGCAGGGCACAGCCGGGATCGTCCTTGTGGGTACAGTCGCGGAACTTGCAGCCACCCAGATAGTCGCGGAATTCGACGAAGCACCAGGTGATGCGGTCGGCTTCCAGATGCCAGAGGGCGAACTCGCGGATCCCGGGGGAGTCGATGAGATCGCCACCGCTCGGGAAGTGGTAGAGCCGCGCCGTGGTGGTGGTGTGCTGGCCGAGCCCCGAGTTTTCGGAGATCTCGCCGGTCAATACATCCAGCCCCGGCATCAGGGCGTTGGTGAGCGACGACTTGCCCACCCCGGACTGGCCAACGAAGATGCTGATCTTGTCGGTCAGGGCTGCCTTGAGTTCATCCAGCCCTTCGCCGCTCTCGCAGCTCACCAGCAGCACCTCGTAATCGAGTTTGCGGTAGGTTTCGAGCTGACTTTCGATGCGCGCTCTGGCGGCATCATCCAGCATATCGACCTTGTTCAGCACGATGAGGGGGCGGATCTCCACATCCTCGGCGGCCACCAGGTAGCGGTCGACGATGTTGGTGGAGAACTCGGGCATCACCGCCGAGACGATGATGATCTGGTCGATGTTGGCGGCGATGGGTTTGACCCCGTCGTAGAAGTCCGGCCGGGTCAGTACCGAGTGGCGCGGATGCACCGCCTCGATGACGCCCGCTGTCGCGGCATTGAGGCCGGGACGCCACACCACCTTGTCGCCACAGACCAGACTGCTGATGCTGCTGCGCCGCAGGTTGCTGCGGTGGATGGTGCCATCGACCGCTTCCACGTCTGCGTGCTGACCAAAACGGCTGATCACCACCCCTTCGATGGCGGGGCCAAACAGGGTGTCATCCACCACTGTGGTGTGATCTTTTTGCAGCCGCCGTTCGCGGTTGGCCTGGACGCGCCTTTGTTGACCCAGATTGAGTTTTGCTTTCTTTGCCACTCGATTCGCCAGTTTATGAACAGATCCAAAGCCAGTATGATACATGCAAATTGGCAAAATTCCGCCATTCCTCCCAATAGAGAGAGCAATCATGACAGTCAGCGCGCAGAACCTGGTATGGATCGACATGGAGATGACGGGTCTCGACCCTGAAGAGAATGTGGTACTGGAGATTGCCACCATAGTCACCGACAAGGATCTGAACGTACTGGCCGAAGGGCCGGTCATCGCCATTCATCAGAGTGATGAAGAGCTGGCCAAGATGGACGAGTGGAACGTCAACACCCATACCAAGAGCGGTCTGGTGGCCCGGGTCAAGGCGAGCCAGCACGACGAGGCGAAAGCCATTGCCGAGACCCTTGCGTTCATTCGCCAGTGGGTGCCGGAGCGAACCAGCCCGCTGTGCGGCAACAGCATCGGTCAGGATCGCCGCTTCATGGTCAAGCACATGGCCGAGCTGGAAGCCTTCTTCCACTACCGCAACGTCGATGTCAGCACCATCAAGGAGCTGGTACGCCGCTGGCAGCCGGAGTTGCTGGATCAGTTCAAGAAGAGCGGCACCCACCAGGCGCTGGACGATATCCGCGAATCCATCGCCGAGTTGCAGTTCTATCGTAGCCACGTCTTCAAGATCTGATTCCCCGGCAAGGGGTTGTCATGCGCTGGCTGCTAAAATCGACAGTTCGGCCAGCTTTTGAGCGAACGCGCGCAACCAGACAAAAAAGCCCTTGCAATTGGAATGACTGCTCTTATAATTCGGCTCCCGTACAGTAGCGCAAGCAACCAAATGCTGTACGGCCTGTTTTAAGGTAGTTGCGGGAATAGCTCAGTTGGTAGAGCACGACCTTGCCAAGGTCGGGGTCGCGAGTTCGAGTCTCGTTTCCCGCTCCAAAAATCTGATGATGACACTGGTGCAAACCAGCCCGATGCGGGAATAGCTCAGTTGGTAGAGCACGACCTTGCCAAGGTCGGGGTCGCGAGTTCGAATCTCGTTTCCCGCTCCAATCATCAGCCAGCCTCAAGACAACCAAATTGTTGCGGGAATAGCTCAGTTGGTAGAGCACGACCTTGCCAAGGTCGGGGTCGCGAGTTCGAGTCTCGTTTCCCGCTCCAAAAAATTTGTAAGTGATATTCCGATGCGGGAATAGCTCAGTTGGTAGAGCACGACCTTGCCAAGGTCGGGGTCGCGAGTTCGAGTCTCGTTTCCCGCTCCAATCACTTGCAGATGACATTCTGTTGCGGGAATAGCTCAGTTGGTAGAGCACGACCTTGCCAAGGTCGGGGTCGCGAGTTCGAGTCTCGTTTCCCGCTCCAAACATTTGTAAGTGACATTCCGTTGCGGGAATAGCTCAGTTGGTAGAGCACGACCTTGCCAAGGTCGGGGTCGCGAGTTCGAGTCTCGTTTCCCGCTCCAATCACTTGTAAATGACATTCTGTTGCGGGAATAGCTCAGTTGGTAGAGCACGACCTTGCCAAGGTCGGGGTCGCGAGTTCGAGTCTCGTTTCCCGCTCCAATCTCTCTTCGACGTTTTCATAATCTCTTTGAATTGCCCCTCACATCGCGCTGCGATGCTTTGTCGTATCTGACGTTTACTAGGCGCGTCTCTACCACCTCCTGCCAACAGGAAGGGGATGTGGGCTCATGGTGCGGATTGTACGAGGCAAGCGGTTGTAACAGGTGGTGGGAGGCGAGAATTGCGGGCAAAAAAGAGGAGGGGCCTTGGCTCCTCCTGCATGATTCACTGGCGCGGGCTTAGACCAGAGTAACGTTTTCAGCCTGAGGGCCTTTTTTGCCCTGGGTCACAGTGAACTGGACTTTTTGACCTTCAGCCAGGGTTTTGAAACCGGTGCTCTGGATGGAGGAGAAGTGAACGAATACGTCCGGACCCTGGGATTGTTCAATAAAGCCAAAACCCTTGGTTTCGTTGAACCATTTTACCTGGCCGGTGCGAATGTCAGACATGTGCTAAATCCTATCAATAACAAAATGAAACTAAGCCCGTGCTGGGCTGCATTTGCCTTGCAAGCAGGGGTTGGCTCATGACTGACCACGTCTCTTTGTCCCAGTAGCACGTAGAACAATCCCTGTCTAAAGCACAAACGATTGTACGTTAGCGCCGATCCTTGTCAATTTGACCCCTTTCGTTTTTTGAACAAGCTAAAAATATTGTGAAGTCAGTAGCTTATTTGAAGATATTTGGCTGAAAAAAACGGGAGGCCAGCGCCTCCCGTTTTTGTTATTCCTTGAGGGCGAACCCTTCGCCCTGCCGGTCGTAGCGGTAAACCGCCTGACCGTAGGAGCGGATCTCCACCCGCTGGATGCGGCGGGTGTCGTCCACCAGGATGAAGATAGATCGGCCCGATTGCAGGCGGGTCAGGGGACGATCCGGCCCCTCGATGGCGATCAGGCGGCTCAGCTCGGCACCCGGCAACTCGAATTTACGCCAGATGGAGTAGAGGGTCTCACCCGCCTGCACATCGTGTTGCAGCCAGGTACCGTTGACCTTCTCTTCGACTGGTTTGGCTGCCGCGGGGGCACTACCTGCCGCGCCATTGCCGACAGTTAGAGCTTGAGCTGGCACGGCCAGCGGCACTTCCAGCGAGCCGGAAGGGGCTGCTTTGGGTGCAGATGGTGCCGGCTCCCAGGCCAGCACCAGCAACCAGAGCGGGATCAGGATCAGCAGACCTATGGTGTTTTTGCGGGGCAGCGGGCTGGACAGCTTGAATTTGCCTGCTTTGGCATCCTGGCGACGTTGGCCGAGGTTGCTCATCCCTTGGCCAAAACGTTGGCGCAGGGACAGGGTCGCGGCATTGATGCGATGGAGCAGGGATCCTTGTGATTCGTCTTGGCGACGCTGCTGGGCTCGTCTGTTATGGCCTCGTGGGCGACGGTCCGGGGTGGGCACGGCATTTACCTCTCACTACATTGCCTGCCATCAGGCAAATTCGCCGCCTATGGTAAACGGACTCGCCCCCGAGGGGGAGAGTCCTGAGGCGGAAAATTATCAGCTGAGACGAAATTGACCCAATAATTGCTGCAATTTGTCGGCCGCCTGACGCAATGCCTGACTGGCTTTGGCCGTTTCGGTCGCATCCTGAGCAATGTCGTTGGCCAGTGCGTTGGTTTTTGACAGGTTGCCGGAGACGGTTTCTGAGACCGAGCTCTGCTCTTCGGCGGCGGAGGCGATCTGATAGGTCATGTCGTTGATGGTGGAGATGGCCTGGTAGATGCTGCCGAGCGCCTCTTCCGCCAGATCCGCCTCGCCCACCGCCTGATGGGTCAGCTGCTGGCTCTGGTTAATGGCGTTGACTGCATTGGTGGAGCTGAGGCGGATCTTCTCTATCAACTCCTGGGTGTTCTGTACCGCCTGCTGGGTATTACCCGCCAGTTTGCGCACCTCGTCGGCCACCACCGCAAAGCCGCGGCCCTGTTCGCCAGCCCGTGCAGCCTCGATGGCGGCGTTGAGAGCCAGCAAGTTGGTCTGATCGGCAATCCCCTGAATGACGGTGAGGATGCTGGTGATCTGGGCGCTGTCGTGAGCCAGCCCTTCCACCACTTCTGCCCCTTTGCCGGCTTCTGCTGCGACCTTGTGCATCGACTGGATCACCTGCTGGAAGCGCTCCTTGCCCTGATCGGCAGCGCTTTGCGCCTGTTTGGCCGAGTCGGCGGTGTTGTTGGCGTGGGTGGCGACCTCCTGACTGACGTAGGACATCTCCTGTACCGCGGTCAGCATCTGCTCCATCTCGGCTTGATGATGCTGCAGATTGTTGTCGGTCTGACCGGCAATGCGATCGGTGTCACCAGCGTAGCGGTTCACCTCGCTGGCAGTCTTGAGCACATCCCCGAGCAGCCCTTGCAGCTTGTCGATAAAGCGGTTGATCCCCTTGGCGAGATCCCCCAGCTCGTCCACCGAGCGAGTGTTGAGGCGCTTGGTGAGATCCCCTTCGCCATCAGCGATATCATCCACCAGGCTGACCATCTGACGGATGGGGCCAGTGATGCTGCGGGCAATCACCAGCATGGTGGCCAGCGCCAGCGCCAGTACGATAACGGCGCCCACCAATTGCTGGGTCACCGCGGCCCGGTTCATCTCATTGAGCTGGCTTTCCAGTTGATCGGCGCCCGCCAGTACCACCTTGTAGGGCAGGGTGACGATGATGGCCCAGTTGCGGCTCATTCCCGGAACAGAGATTGGTACAGAAATACGCAGATTGTCGTTGAGCTCTTCACGTTGCTCCTGCTGTTGCAGGTACTGTTTCCAGTTGTTGCCCAACAACTCTTTGGCATGCTTACCCAGCATATTGTCATTGCCGCTGGTACCTGTAATCACACCAGCTGCGCTGACGATCAGGGTCTCCCCTTGGCCATCATAGATGTTGTTGTTGAGGCTCTTGGCCTGCTGGTTAAGGGCAGTAACCTCAAGATCGACGCCGATGATCCCCTTGAAGTCTCCGTCAATAAACAGTGGCGATGAGATGGTACTCAGCATGACTTGCTTGCCATTGACATCAAATACATAGGGATCGATAAGGCATGCACTTTTATGCTGTTGGGGGCAACTGTAATAGTCGTTGGCTGGGTTACCGAAGCTGTCGGTATCTGTTTTGGTAATGGAGTAAAGCAGGTCTGTGCCTATAGAACCTCCGTCACGGTAGTAATAGGGAACAAACCGGCCATTACTGTCACTGCCCAGCTCCTTCTGGCCGACATAATTACTATCTTGCTCGTCCAGTGCGTTGGGCTCAAATCCCGCCAAGACGCCATATATCTGAGGATCTGTGGTCAACGTTTTTTTCATTAGTGCAACAACGTTGGGGCGCGTCAGTGGTAGCTCCTTGGAAATGGCCAGTTGAACCACTCCTGCAAGTTGTTGGTCATATGCCAATGCCTTTTGTAGCAGTTGGGTGATGGTGGCCGCCTCGGCGCGGGCATTGGCGCTGACCTTCTGCCAGGCCTCCTGCTGCAGCGCTTCACGGCTGGAGCTGATGGTGAGTTGTTGAGTCTGCTGACCCGAGTATTGGTTGAGCAGGATCAGGATGACCAAGGCGGTGGTCATGGCGATCCCGGCCATCACTAGAATGCGATTCTGGATAGAACGGAACTGCATCGTCTCTTCCTTTTTAGTAGCGGTGTTATTTGGATATCGACCGAAGCCGACAGTGGTTGTAGCAAATAGGAAATAGAACTTCTGTTTTGCGATCCCCTTCAAATATCAGGCGGCAAGCGCCCCGCCAGTAAATTTAATCCCCTACTTTAGCCCGCAATGGCGTCATGGTTTTCCCATCCGTGATTGTCGGTGCTAAAATGCGACGGTTTTTTCTAACGAATTGGCCCAAGGCCCTCTACACAAGGCTTAAAGATGAAAGTCAAAACCCGTTTTGCTCCCAGCCCGACCGGCTTTTTGCATGTCGGCGGTGCCCGTACCGCACTCTATTCCTGGTTGTTTGCAAAGAACCAGGGCGGTGAGTTCGTGCTGCGTATTGAGGATACCGATCTGGAACGTTCCACTCAGGAGGCAATCGACGCCATCATTGAGGGCATGGAATGGCTGGAGCTGAACTGGGATGAGGGCCCCTACTACCAGACCAAGCGCTTCGATCGCTACAACGGTCTGATCGACGAGATGCTGGCCGATGGCCGCGCCTACAAGTGCTACTGCTCCAAAGAGCGTCTGGAAGCGCTGCGTGAAGGCCAGATGGCCAACGGCGAGAAGCCCCGTTATGACGGCAAGTGCCGCGACCACGCCCACGATCACCCTGCCGATGCGCCGCACGTGATCCGCTTCCGCAACCCGATCGAAGGTTCCGTGGTGTTCGATGACCACGTCCGTGGCCGCATCGAGTTTGCCAACACCGAGCTGGATGACCTGATCATCCGCCGTACCGACGGCGCGCCGACCTACAACTTCTGCGTAGTGGTCGATGACTGGGATATGGAGATCACCCACGTGGTGCGTGGTGAAGACCACATCAACAACACCCCGCGCCAGATCAACATCTACAAGGCGCTGAACGCGCCGGTGCCGGAGTTTGCCCACGTCTCCATGATCCTGGGTGACGACGGTGCCAAGCTCTCCAAGCGCCACGGTGCCGTTTCTGTGATGCAGTACCGCGACGACGGCTACCTGCCGGAAGCGCTGCTGAACTATCTGGTGCGTCTGGGTTGGTCCCACGGCGATCAGGAGATCTTCACCCTGGACGAGATGATCAATCTGTTCAGCCTGGATGCCATCTCCAAATCCGCCTCCGCGTTCAACACCGACAAGCTGCTGTGGCTGAACAACCACTACATGCGCAGCCTGGATCCGACCTATGTTGCCAAGCATCTGGCCTGGCACATGGAAAACCAGAAGATCGACACCAACAATGGCCCGGCGCTGGCCGAGGTAGTCACCCTGCTGGCCGAGCGCTGCAACACCCTGGTTGAGATGGCCGCTCAGAGCCGCTACCTGTTCGAAGAGTACGAGGCGATCGACGAAGCGGCTGCCAAGAAGCACCTGCGTGGCGTCGCTGCCGAGCCGCTGGCTCTGGCCAAGACCAAGCTGGCTGCACTGGATAGCTGGACCACCGAAGCGCTGCACGAGCTGATTGAAGCGACCGCCGCCGAACTGGGTCAGGGTATGGGCAAGGTTGGTATGCCGCTGCGCGTAGCCGTCACCGGTCTGGGTCAGTCTCCTGCCATCGACGCCGTAATGGCACTGGTCGGCAAAGAGCGTGTACTTGCTCGTATCGACCGTGCGCTTGCTTACATCGAAGCCCGTATGGCTGCCGAGTAAGTGCTGCCGATGTGGCAGGCGAGGGGATAACCCCGCTCTGCCACATGCTGAATAGCAAAAATCCGAAACCACTGGTTTCGGATTTTTTTATGGCCAGCGCACAGGCCGAAAATACTTTGGATAAAAAAATGCCAGTCAGCTGACTGGCATTTTTATTGGGACAGAGTGCCGCTTAGTGGCTGTCGACCCAGACGAACTTGAGCACGAACAGCAGGGCCACCACCAGCACGCAGGGGTTGATCTCGCGCCAGCGGCCGGTGCCTGCCTTCATCACGCAGTAGGAGATAAAGCCCACGGCGATCCCCTCGGTGATGGAGAAGCTGAACGGCATCATCACTGCGGTCATAAAGGCCGGTACCGCTTCGGTCAGATCTTCCCACTTCACCCGGGTCAGCTCGGAGCACATCAGCACGCCCACATAGATAAGGGCGCCAGCGGCGGCATAGGCCGGCACCATGGCGGCGACCGGAGAGAAGAAGATCGCCAGCAGGAACAGCAGGCCGACCACGATGGCGGTCAGACCGGTACGGCCGCCGACGGCGACGCCGGAGCTGCTCTCGATAAAGGCGGTAACCGAGGAGGTGCCCATGAAAGCGCCGCCGACGGAGCTCACGCTATCCACCATCAGCGCCTGTTTCATGCGCGGGAAGTGGCCCTTGTCATCGGCCAGCTTGGCGCGGTTGGTGACACCGATCAGGGTGCCGGAAGAGTCGAACAGGTTGACCAGCATAAAGGAGAAGATGATCCCGGCGAGGCTGATATCGAGCGATCCCATCAGATCCAGCTGGCCGAACACCGGTTCGATGCTGGGGGGCATGGAGACAAAGCCCTTGAAGGTGACATCGCCAAACAGCCAGCCCAGACCCGTGGTGACCACGATGGCGATCAGCACGGCGGAGTGGACGCCGCGGGCGGAGAAGATGCAGATCAGGAAGAAGCCGAGCAGACCCAGCAGGCAGGGCAGGGAAGTGAGGTTGCCCACGGTCACCATAGTCGAGGGGCTGGCCACGACGATCCCGGCGTTGTGCAGGCCGAGCAGGGCGATCAGCAGACCGATACCGGCGGTGATGCCGACCCGCAGGGTGAGCGGAATGTTGCCGATCAGCCAATAGCGCACTCGAAGCAGGGTGAGGATCAACAGACCCATGGCGCCCCAGAAGATAGTGCCCATACCCACTTGCCAGGAGTAGCCCATACCGGCCACGACCACGAAGGCGAAGAAGGCGTTAAGGCCCATGGCGGGGGCCAGCGCGATCGGCAGGTTGGCCAACAGGCCCATCAGGATGCTGCCGATACCGGCGATGAGGCAGGTGGTGACGAACACGGCCTGGGTGTCCATGCCCGCCGCAGAGAGGATCTGCGGGTTGACGAACACGATATAGACCATGGTCAGAAAGGTGGTGATACCGGCGATCACTTCGGTGCGGGCGGTAGTGCCATGGCCTTGCAGGGCAAACAGGCGCTCAAGCAATCCTTGCCCGGCGGCCTGATTGGCAGCTTGGTGTTGTTGATTCATGTTGGATTCCAATAGGTGACGTGAAATAAGCAGCAGGGGAACGGGCTATCCCATCCATGCGGGGTAAATTGCCCTGTTTCTGGCGGTTAAGTAACCAGACTCGTCCTGATACCGTGACAGCGCGCACATTTTTACACAGGCGGCGCCGTTTACAAACCCCGTATCTGCGAAGCAGATCAATGAATAGAGCAAAAATTCAAACGTTTGCTTTTTGAGCGTGAAAAAAGGTTCTCAGCAGAGAACCTTTTATCGAAAATTGGGGGCTTAGAGGGTTTTGAAGTAGCGCTCGACTAGCTGGGCCAGCACCGAGTCGAGCCGGTCTTGAACCTCACCCAGTTCGCGGCCGAAGCGGCGCAGAAAAAGGCTCGCCTGCTCTTCGGTCAGCTTGCGCCCCTCGATAAAGAACTCCTGCTCCGGCAGTTGCTTGTCGTAGCGGGGGATCAGCACCCAGCTCACCAGCTCGGGCTCCACGGCGGCAAAAATCTTGGCGGCGGCGGCACAGAAGGTCTCTATGTGCTCCTTGCCATCCGGCCCGAGGCAACCCGGTTCAACCCGGATCTGGATGGTGAGTTTTTTCTCTATGGGGGTCGTCATCGTGCTACATCCATGCAAAGGCATCCGTCTAGGATTGTAAGTCAAAAGGCAAGAGAAAGGGGAGCCGAAGCTCCCCTCAACACGCAGTCAGCCTTATTTGGCGATGCGCTTGTACTTGGCGCGATGGGGCTGGATCGCCTCGGCGCCGTAGGTCTTCTTCTTCCACTCTTCGTATTCGGTAAAGTTACCTTCGAAGAACTCGATCTTGCCCTCATCCTGATAGTCCAGGATGTGAGTGGCGATACGGTCGAGGAACCAGCGGTCGTGGGAGATGACCATGGCACAACCCGGGAACTCCAGCAGGGCGTTCTCGAGGGCGCGCAGGGTTTCGATATCCAGATCGTTGGTCGGTTCATCCAGCAGCAGCACGTTGCCGCCGGTCTGCAGCAGCTTGGCCAGGTGCAGACGACCGCGCTCACCACCGGAGAGTTCGCCAACCCGCTTCTGCTGGTCGGAACCCTTGAAGTTGAAGCGGCCGATATAGGCGCGGCTCGGGAACTCGTAGTTGCCGATGCGCAGGATATCCTGACCGTCAGCGACCTCTTCGAAGACCGTCTTCTTGTCATCCATGCTGTCGCGGAACTGATCGACAGAGGCCAGCACCACGGTTTCACCCAGGGTGATGGCGCCGGAATCCGGCTGCTCCTGACCCGACATCATGCGGAACAGGGTCGACTTACCGGCACCGTTCGGGCCGATGATGCCGACGATGGCACCCTTCGGAATGGCAAACGACAGATCGTCGATCAGCACCCGATCACCGTAGGATTTGCGCAGGTTGGCCACTTCCACCACCTTGTCGCCGAGGCGTGGTCCGGGCGGAATGAACAGCTCGTTGGTCTCGTTGCGCTTCTGGTAGTCGTTGGTGTTGAGCTCTTCGAAGCGAGCCATACGGGCCTTGGACTTGGCCTGACGCCCTTTCGGGTTTTGACGAACCCACTCCAGCTCTTTCTCGATGGACTTGCGACGGGCCGCTTCGGAACTGGCTTCCTGCGCCAGACGGGCGTCCTTCTGCTCCAGCCAGGAGGAGTAGTTGCCTTCCCACGGGATACCCTCGCCGCGGTCCAGCTCCAGGATCCAGCCTGCCACATTGTCGAGGAAGTAACGGTCGTGGGTGATGGCCACAACAGTGCCTTCATAGTCGTGCAGGAAGCGCTCCAGCCAGGCCACGGATTCCGCATCCAGGTGGTTGGTCGGTTCGTCCAGCAGCAGCATGTCCGGCTTTTCCAGCAGCAGACGGCAGAGTGCCACACGGCGGCGCTCACCACCGGAGAGGTGCTTGATCTTGGCATCCCAAGCTGGCAGGCGCAGGGCATCGGCCGCACGCTCCAGCTGGTTTTCCATGTTGTGGCCGCCCTGGGCCTGGATGATGGCCTCCAGCTCGCCCTGTTCGCGGGCCAGCTTGTCAAAGTCGGCATCCGGGTCGGCGTAGGCCGCATAGACCTCGTCCAGGCGGGCCATGGCGCGCTTCACCTCGCCAACGGCCTCTTCGACCGCTTCGCGTACGGTCTGCTCCGGCTCCAGCTTCGGCTCCTGCGGCAGGTAGCCGATCTTGATGCCGGGCTGTGGACGGGCTTCCCCTTCGATCTCGGTGTCGATGCCCGCCATGATGCGCAGCAGGGTCGATTTACCGGCGCCGTTCAGACCCAGCACGCCGATCTTGGCGCCCGGGAAGAAGCTCAAGGAGATGTTCTTGAGAATATGACGCTTGGGCGGCACTACCTTGCCGACCCGGTTCATGGTGTAAATAAATTGAGCCATTGGCTAATTCTCTTCCTTTTCAGCAGGTTAATGTCTTGGCATTAACAGACTGATGTCGTGGTGGGGCCAGGTCGACACAGGTCAACCGGGTTCCAAAAAACCCGTCGATTGTAAACCAACGGACGAGGGGGGGCAAAGGTGGCACCCGGCTATGTCCCCCCTTTGCCGCAGCGGTCACGCCTTGCTGCATCAGCCGTGCAATTTGGGCATGATGTGGGCTGCCGTTTTGTTCCGGAGCCGTCATGAACCCATCTCCTCAAGCCCCCTCACTGGCCGCCTTTCTCTGCACAATGGGATTGGACGCCGCGCTGAGCGAAGCCATCAGCCTGCGCTTGCCACGGCAGACGCTGCGCGCCGGTCAGGCGCTGCTGGCGCAAGGGGCAGAGCAGGAGGCGGCCTTCTATATTGAAGCGGGCATCGCTCGCGCCTGCCACTACACCCGGGACGGGCAGGAGCGCTGCAAGGAGTTCTACTTCGAGGGGGAGCTCTGCCTGCTCTATGACAGCTGGCTCACTGGGTCGCCCGCCCGCTACCAGCTGGAGGCGCTGACGGAGCTGCAGGTGGTGCGGGTTCCGATCGCCCTGCTGGAAGAGCCCGCCTGGCAGCCGGTCTGCATGGCCCTGCTGCGCCAGCAGCTGGGTTACAAGGAGCGCAAGGAGGCGTTTTTGCTGCTCAACTCCCCCGAAGAGCGTTATCGGGAGCTCTGCCACACCTTCCCCCACTGGCCGATGCGGCTCACTCAGGTGCAGCTCGCCAACTATATCGGTATCAGCCCGGTCACTCTGTCACGGATCCGCAGGCGCATTAACACGGGTTAATGCCGCTCTCCGACCATCCCCTCATGCTGCGCCATCCAAATGACGGACGAGGGGTGGATGATGTCGCTGTTTCTGTGGTCGCAGCTGGTGGTGAGCCTGGCCTTGTTGCTCGATCTGTTATCGTTTCAGTTGCGGGATCGCCGCAGGATCCTGGCCTGTCTGGCCCTCTCCTGTGCCCTCAATGCCGGTCACTTTGCCCTGCTCGGGCAGTGGTCGGCCGCCTGCCTGTTACTGCTGGCCAGCGTGCGCTTTCTGGTGAGTATCTGGCTGGTTAGGCGCATCTTGATGTGGTTTTTCATGGGGTTGGCCTGTGCGGCGGCGCTGGCGACCTATCAGGGCTTGCTCTCATGGATCGGGCTGCTGGCGAGCTTGCTGCAAACCCGGGCCGCGTTTTGCCCGGATGATCGCCTTTTGCGGCGCTGGATGCTGCTCGGTACCCTCTGCTGGCTGGGTAACAACCTGCTGGTGGGCTCACCGGTCGCCGCGCTGATGGAGGGGCTGTTTCTGGTCAGCAATCTGGTGGGTTACTACCGCCACTATGGTTTCGATTATTGGGGGCGTGGCCGCCACAGTGGCCGCAGAAAGGGGCGTGTGCCGCCTTCCGGTCGGGCGAGCTCCTGACCTCCCGCTCAGGGCTGCTTGTGGCCAGCGAAGTAGAGCACCCGTTTCACATACTCCTGCGTCTCGTCATAGGGTGGGATCCCGCCATAGCGTTCCACCGCTTTTTCCCCGGCATTGTAGGCTGCCGAGATCAGTACCCAGTCGCCATCGAAGCGGCGATCCAGCCACTTGAGATAACTGACGCCACCCTTGATGTTCTGTGCCGGATCAAACGGACGAGTTACCCCGAATCGCTGCTGGGTCTCGGGAATAAGCTGCATCAGCCCCTGGGCATTCTTGGGTGAAACTGCGCGGCTTTCGAGGTTGGATTCGGCAATGGCGATGGCCAGTACGGTAATCCCCCCGAAAAACTGAGGTGCTCATAAGTAGAATTTTCTCGTATCTTGAACGCAGGAGGTTCTACATGAAAACATCACGCTTTAGCGATGCACAGATCATCGCCATCCTCAAGCAGGCCGAGTCTGGTTCACCCGTCCCTGAGCTCTGCCGTGAGCATGGCATCAGCTCCGCCACCTTCTACAAGTGGCGCTCCAAATTCGGTGGCATGGATGCCTCTCTCATGGCGCGCCTCAAAGAGCTGGAAGAGGAAAATCGTCGCCTTAAGAAGATGTATGCCGAGGAGCGCCTAAAGGCTGAGATCATCTCCGAGGCGATGGCAAAAAAGTGGTGACGCCATCTGCCCGCAGGGAGATGGCGACCAAGGCTGTGGCTCATTACGCCATTTCTATCCGTCTGGCTTGCCAGGTGTTCAAGGTGAGCGAGGGTTGCTACCGTTATCAGCCCGTGCTGGCTGATGAAAACCAGGAGATTGCCGACTGGCTACTGCGCCTCACCGCCAACCAGCGCAACTGGGGTTTCGGACTGTGCTTCCTGTACCTGCGTAACGTCAAAGGCTTTGGCTGGAACCACAAGCGGGTCTACCGGATCTATCGGGCGCTAGAGCTCAATCTGCGGATAAAACCCAAGAAGCGGCTAGTACGCGCCAAGCCGGAGCCGTTGGCAGTCCCTGACCAACCGAATCACTGTTGGTCGATGGACTTTATGCATGACCAGCTCAGCGATGGTCGTTCGGTGCGGTTGTTTAATGTGATCGATGACTTCAATCGCGAAGCACTGTGCATCGAGGTGGATTTTTCCTTGCCTGCCTCGCGAGTCAAACGGGTGCTGGAGCAGGTCATCGAGTGGCGGGGCAAACCAGCCGCAATCCGCTGTGATAATGGTCCGGAATACATCAGCGAAGAGCTCAAGCAATGGGCGCAGCAGAAGAGGATTGCGCTGAGGTATATCCAGCCAGGCAACCCGCAGCAGAATGCCTACATAGAGCGATTTAACCGCACTGTGCGTTACGACTGGTTGGGCCATTACCTGTTTGAGTCACTGAATGAGTTACAGGAATTTGCCACGAACTGGCTGTGGGTTTATAACCATGAGCGGCCCAATATGGCGCTGGGCGGCTACACGCCGAAACAGCGCTTGGCACAGGCCGCATGACCTCTACTTTTGAGTGCTCCAAAAAATGGGGGGATTACC